>NZ_JBHVEU010000005.1:0-51507 GCF_042802075.1 Kitasatospora sp. NPDC057518 | reverse complement strand
TGACCGGAGGCCCGGTCCGCTCCCCCCGGGGGGAGCGGACCGGGCCTCCGGTCAGGCGTCGGAGCCTCAGTGCGAGTGGCCGTGGCCGTGACCGTGACCGTTGTCGGCCTCCTCCTCCTTCTTCTCCACCACGAGGGTCTCGGTGGTGAGAAGCAGGGAGGCGATCGAGGCGGCGTTCTCCAGGGCGGAGCGGGTGACCTTGACCGGGTCGATGACGCCGGCCTTCACCAGGTCGCCGTACTCGCCGGTGGCGGCGTTGTAGCCCTGGCCGATCTCCAGCTCGGCGACCTTGGAGGTGATGACGTAGCCCTCCAGGCCGGCGTTCTGGGCGATCCAGCGCAGCGGCTCGTGCAGCGCCTTGCGGACCACGGCGACACCGGTGGCCTCGTCACCCGACAGGCCCAGGCCCTCGTCCAGCACCTTGGCGGCGTGGACCAGGGAGGCGCCACCGCCGGCGACGATGCCCTCCTCGACCGCGGCGCGGGTCGCCGAGATGGCGTCCTCCAGGCGGTGCTTGCGCTCCTTCAGCTCCACCTCGGTGGCGGCGCCGACCTTGATGACGCAGACGCCGCCGGCCAGCTTGGCCAGGCGCTCCTGCAGCTTCTCGCGGTCCCAGTCGGAGTCGGTCGCGGCGATCTCGCCCTTGATCTGGGCGACGCGGCCGGCGACGGCCTCGGAGTCACCGGCACCGTCGACGACCGTGGTCTCGTCCTTGGTGATGGTCACGCGGCGGGCGGTGCCCAGCACGTCCAGGCCGACCTGGTCGAGCTTGAGGCCGACCTCCTCGGAGATGACCTGGCCACCGGTCAGGACGGCCAGGTCGCCGAGGATCGCCTTGCGGCGGTCGCCGAAGCCCGGGGCCTTGACGGCGACGGCGTTGAAGGTGCCACGGATCTTGTTCACGACCAGGGTCGACAGCGCCTCGCCGTCGACGTCCTCGGCGATGATCAGCAGCGGCTTGGAGGCACCGCCCTGGAGGATCTTCTCCAGCAGCGGCAGCAGCTCCTGGATGGAGGAGATCTTGCCCTGGTTGATCAGGATGTACGGGTCCTCGAGGACCGCTTCCTGGCGCTCGGCGTCGGTGACGAAGTACGGCGACAGGTAGCCCTTGTCGAACTGCATGCCCTCGGTGAAGTCCAGCTCCACGCCGAAGGTGTTCGACTCCTCGACGGTGATGACACCGTCCTTGCCGACCTTGTCGATCGCCTCGGCGATCAGCTCGCCGACCTGGGTGTCCTGCGCGGAGAGGGAGGCGACGGCGGCGACGTCGTCCTTGCCCTCGATCTCGCGGGCGACGGACAGCAGGTGCTCGGAGACCGCGGCGACGGCCTTGTCGATGCCCTTCTTCAGGGCGGCCGGACCGGCACCGGCGGCGACGTTGCGCAGACCCTCGTTGACCAGGGCCTGGGCCAGCACGGTGGCGGTCGTGGTGCCGTCACCCGCGACGTCGTTGGTCTTGGTGGCGACCTCCTTGACGAGCTGCGCGCCAAGGTTCTCGTACGGGTCGTCCAGCTCGACCTCGCGGGCGATGGTGACACCGTCGTTGGTGATGGTCGGGGCGCCGAACTTCTTGTCGATGACGACGTTGCGGCCCTTGGGGCCGATGGTCACCTTGACGGTGTCGGCCAGCTTGTTGACACCGCGCTCCAGCGAGCGGCGGGCGTCCTCGTCGAACTGCAGGATCTTCGCCATGTTCCCTATTCCCTCGGGGCTGCGGCCGGCCCACCGGCCGCCGAACTACGTGAACCAACAACCACGCCCCGGGCCCCTGTCACTGGGACACGGATCCGGGGCGGGTCGGTACGTCTTACTTCTCGATGACCGCGAGAACGTCGCGGGCCGAGAGGACGAGGTACTCCTCGCCCTTGTACTTCACCTCGGTGCCGCCGTACTTCGAGTACAGGACGATGTCGCCGACGGCGAGGTCGAGCGGCAGACGCTGACCGTCCTCGAAGCGGCCCGGGCCGACGGCCAGGACGACGCCCTCCTGGGGCTTCTCCTTGGCGGTGTCCGGGATAACCAGGCCGGAGGCCGTGGTGGTCTCGGCGTCGAGCGGCTGGACCACGATGCGGTCCTCGAGCGGCTTGATGGCAACCTTGCTGCTGGTGGTCACGTCCGAGCTCCCCTTCGGAGATTACGGGGTTTTCTAACGGGTAGGGGCGATCCTGCGGGCCTGCCGTCGCGGGGGTCAGACACACGTCGTCGCGTTAGCACTCCCCTAGTGGTGAGTGCCAAGGATGACCATAGGGCCGTGTTAGCACTCAGTCAACCAGAGTGCCAACGGCGAGTCCCGGAAGTCCCCGGTTCGCGAATGAGTAGCCGTACTCATGTACGACCGGGCCCGGCCCCACCAGACTCCTGCCATGACCTCGATCCCGGTGCGCATCGGCCCGTCCCGGCCCAAGGACGCCGCCCTCGCCCTGCTGTCGCTGCCCCTGCTGGGGGGCGTGCTGCCGTTCGTCGCCTTCCTCCTCGTCGCCTGCCTCGGCAGCATCCCCGGCTACGGGGACGACGGGGACGGGCGCGGGTGGGCCTTCCTGGGCATCGGGATGCTGGCCGCCCCGGTGGTCGCCCTGGCGGCGGGCCTCGTGGTGGCCTTCCGCAGCCGGCGGTCCGGCTACCGGCTCCTCCCGGTCGCCGCCGGGCTCGCCCCGTTCGCGCTGCCGGCGGTCCTCTCCTCGGGCGTGCTGTGGCGGTGAACCGGCTGCCGCCCGCCGACCCGCTGCGCCCGGTCGGCCGTCCGACGGACCTGCTGCTCGCGCTGCTGACGGTCCTGGGGGCCGCCTCGCTGCTGGGGTTCGGCTGGATCGCGGCCTTCCTGGCCGCGCTCGCGCTGGAGGCCCACCCCGCGATCGGCGGCTGGGCGGCCCGGGGCGCCGCGACCGCGCTGCTGCTCGTCCCGGTCGTGACGGTGGCCCGGTACACCCACCGGCGGGGCTACCGGATCACCCCGGTCGCCGCCGCGGTCAGCCCCGCCCTGCTGACCGCCCTCGCCGGCGCGGGGTGGCTCCGGTGAGCCGGCCCCACGGCGCGCCCCGGCGGCCGCCGGTCCACTGGGCGCCGGACCTGGTGCTCGCCGCCGTGGTGGTCGCCGGGGCCGTCGCGGCGGCGTCCGTCGGGTCGTTCGTGCTCAACTGGCTGAAGCTGCTCGCCCTGTACGGCCCCGGGGTGGAGGCCCTGGACGTCTTCGGCGTCGTGGTGATGCTCGTCCTGCTGGCACTGACCGGCCTCGGCACCCGGCGGCTCGGGTACCGGATCACGCCGTACGCCGCGCTGGCGGCCGCGCCGCTGATGCCGCTGGTGTTCTGGTTGACCTCCGACGTCCCCGTCATCGGCCGGTGAACGCCGCGCGGCCGCTCCGGCCGACCGGCCACCAGGACGACCCGCGAGAATGGCCCCGTGGACACCGAGAACCTCCAGCCGCTGCTGACCCCCGAGGGCCAGGCCCTGCTCGCCGAGCTGCGCGAGTTCACCCCCGAGGAGGAGCTCGCGCTGGCGACCCGCCTGCGGCGGGAGCACCCGGCGGAGCTGGTGTCGGCCGCGTTCGGGCAGGCGCGGCTGCGGCAGCGGGCGCGGGCGAAGTTCGGGGCGGACGCCGACCTGATGTACTTCACGCCCAACGGGGTCGAGCAGTCCACCCGGCGCAGCGTGGCCGAGTGGCGGGCCCGGCGGTTCGCCGACCTGGGCGTACGGCGGCTGGCGGACCTGTGCTGCGGCATCGGCGGGGACGTGCTGGCGCTGGCCCGGGCCGGCATCGAGGTGCTGGCCGTCGACAAGGACCCGGCGGCCTGCGCCGCCACCGCGGCCAACGCGGCCGCGCTGGGCCTGGCCGACCTGGTCGAGGTGCGCTGCGCGGACGTCGCCGAGGTGGACGTCACCGGCTACGACGCGGTGTTCACCGACCCGGCCCGGCGCACCGCGCGCGGCCGGGTGTTCGACCCGGAGGCGTACGCCCCGCCGCTCTCCTGGGCGATCGAGGCCGGCCGGCGGACCCCGATCGGCGCGCTGAAGGTCGCGCCGGGCATCCCGCACGAGGCCGTGCCGGAGGACGCCGAGGCCGAGTGGGTCTCGGACCACGGCGACGTCAAGGAGGCGGTGCTCTGGTTCGGCACCAGGGCCACCAGCCCGCACCGCGCCACCCTGCTGCCGCACGGCGCCAGCCTGACCGGCGGCGACCTGCCCGACCCGCCGGCCGGCCCGGTCGGGCGCTACCTGTACGAGCCGGACGGCGCGGTGATCCGGGCCCACCTGGTGGCCGAGGTGGCCGGGCAGGTGGGGGGCCGGCTGATCGACCCGAAGATCGCCTACCTGACCTCGGACGAGCTGGTCGCGACGCCGTACGCGCACGCCTTCGAGCTCACCGACGTGCTCCCGTTCAACATCAAGAAGCTGAAGGCGCTGCTGCGCGAGCGGGCGGTCGGCACGGTGGTGATCAAGAAGCGCGGGATGGCGATCACCCCGGAGGAGCTGCGCCGCCAGCTCAAGCCCTCCGGGCCGAACACCGTCACGGTGATCCTCAGCCGCACCGACAACGGGCCGCTGATGATGCTGGGGCAGCCGGTCTGACCCCGGCGCGGCGGCCCGGCCCACGGCGCCGGGACCGGGACCGGGCTACGAGGCGGGCGCCTGGATGTAGTCCTCCAGCCGGGCCACCGAGAAGCCCTGCTCCTGGATCCGGGCCAGCAGGTCGCCGAACATCTGGGTCATCGTGGCGCCCTTGAGCTCCTTGGGGCCGCGGAAGTGCGCCAGGACGATGTCGCCGGGCTTCAGCTTCTTGTCCGCGGCCTGGTACTGCATGTCGTGGATCTGCATCGACTCGCGCCAGAGCACGATCGCGCGCGGGCCGCACTGCTGCACCGAGGTGTTGAGCATCGGGGTGTTGGCCCCGTCGCCGAACGGCGGGCGGAACAGCAGCGGGGCGGTGCCGTACTGCTGGGTGAGCGCGGCCTGGTCGTCGCAGATCTCGGCCTTCTGCTTGTCGGCCGACAGCTTGCTCATCACCGGGTGGTCCACGGTGTGGTTCTGGATGTGGTTGCCCAGCGCCTGGAGCGGCTTGAAGTAGCCGTAGTCGTTCTTGACGATGTCCTTCGTCAGGAACATCGAGATCGGCACCTTGAGGTCGGTGAGCATCTCGACGAACTTCGGGTCCTTCTCGGCGCCGTCGTCGATGGTGATGAAGACGACCTTGTCGCTGGTCTTCACATCGCTGAACACCGGTACGGGGCCGGTCCGTTCGAGCTTGATCGGCTTGTCGGCGGGCGGCGCCGGGGCGGGGGCGAGCGGGGTGAGGTTCCACTTGGCCCAGGCCGCCGCGTCCGCGCCCGCCGGGGCGCCCGCCGAAGGGGGCGCCGACGCGCTGGTCGGCGCGGCGCCGGTGGGCCGGGGCGTGGCCGCCGCCGTCGTGGCGGCGGGGGCGGCACCGCCACCGCCCCCGTTGTCCCCGCACGCGGTGGCGAAGGCCAGCAGGGCCAGCGCCCCCACCCCGTACGTCCTGGTCCTGCTCCGCCTGATCACCGCTGCGCGCTCCCGGTTCCCGTCCAGCCTTCTCTCAGCTATGCACGGTACCGACCGCCGCGGCGGTTCCCGGCCAGGGGCTACTCGACGTGCTCGCTGGTGAAGGACCAGCGGTGCACCGGACGGCCGAGCAGCCCGGCCGGCGGGTCGGCGACGGGCACCGGCTCGCCGTTCCACCAGGTGATCAGCAGCACCCGCTCGCCCGGGGCGGAGAGCAGTTCGAGGCGCTCCAGCCCGGCCGAGCCGCGGACCGCGGGCAGTACCGACTCCCGTACCCAGGCGGCGAGTTCGTCGCCCCGGCCGGTCGCCGCCCGGGCCTCCCACATCGCGGCGACGGTCATGCCGCGCCGCCGCCGAGGGCGTCGTAGGCCTGGCCGTGGAAGTCCGTGTGGGGCACGTGGGTCTCGGTCACCGGCAGCGAGGAGTCCGCCGACAGGTCGAGGGCGGACGGCGTGCGGTCGCGCCACACCATCTCGGCGCCCAGTGCCGCGACCATCGCGCCGTTGTCGGTGCACAGGCCCGGCCGGGGCACCCGCAGCCGGATGCCGGCCCGGTCGCAGCGCTGCTGGGCCATCTCACGCAGCCGCGAGTTGGCCGCCACGCCGCCGCCGATCATCAGGTGGTCGACGCCGTTGTCCTTGCACGCCTTGACGGCCTTGCGGGTGAGCACGTCGGTGACCGCCTCCTGGAAGGACGCCGCCACGTCGGCGACCGGCACCTCCTCGCCGGCCCGGCGCTTGGCCTCCACCCAGCGGGCGACGGCGGTCTTCAGGCCGGAGAAGGAGAAGTCGTACGCCGGGTCGTTGCGGCCGCTCAGCCCGCGCGGGAAGGCGATCGCCTTCGGGTCGCCCTCGCGGGCCGTGCGGTCGACGATCGGGCCGCCGGGGAAGCCGAGGCCGAGCACCCGGGCGACCTTGTCGAAGGCCTCGCCGGCCGCGTCGTCGATGGTCGCGCCGAGCGGGCGGACGTCGCTGGTGATGTCCTCGCTGAGCAGCAGCGAGGAGTGCCCGCCGGAGACCAGCAGGGCCATCGTCGGCGAGGGCAGCCGGCCGTGCTCCAGCTGGTCGACGCAGATGTGCGAGGCGAGGTGGTTGACCCCGTACAGCGGCTTGTCCAGCGCCCAGGCGTACGCCTTCGCGGCGCTGACGCCGACCAGCAGCGCGCCGGCCAGGCCGGGGCCTGCGGTGACGGCGATGCCGTCCAGGTCGCTCGCCTTGATCCCGGCGGTGTCCAGGGCGCGCTGGATGGTCGGGACCATCGCCTCCAGGTGCGCGCGGCTGGCGATCTCCGGGACGACGCCGCCGAAGCGGGCGTGGTCGTTGACGCTGGAGGCGACCGCGTCGGCCAGCAGCGTGGTGCCGCGCACGATGCCGACGCCGGTCTCGTCGCAGGAGGTCTCGATGCCGAGGACGAGCGGTTCGTCAGCCATGGCGGGTGTCCTCAATGTCCTTCGGGTCAGTGCTGTCAGTGCTCGGGTGGTCGAGGCGCATCACCAGCGCGTCGACGTTGGCGGGCTGGTAGTAGCCGCGCCGGATGCCCACCGGTTCGAAGCCGTGGCGCTCGTACAGCCGCTGGGCGCGCGGGTTGTCCACCCGCACCTCCAGCAGCAGCTCGGCGCACTCGCGCCGGGCGGCCTCCCGGATCAGGTCGGTGAGCAGCGCCGTGCCGAGGCCGGCGCCCTGGTGGCGCTCGTCGACGGCGATGGTCTGGACGTCGCCCTCGCCGGCGATCGCCATCAGTCCGGCGTAGCCGACGATCCTGCCGTCCGGGGCGGCCGCGACGGTGTAGTGGCGGGTGCCGCCGGGGTGGGACTCGGCCAGTTCGGACCAGAACATCCCGGCGGACCAGGCGTCCTCGGGGAAGAGCCGCAGCTCCAGCTCCAGCACCGGCGCGATGTCCCACCAGCGCATCGGGCGCAGGGTGGTGCCGTGGTTCACGCCGGGAGCACCGCCTTGCCTCCCAGAACGTTCTTGTAGGCCGCGGGGACCTGGGCGTCCGGGCGGCGCAGGTACAGCGGGTGGTTGGGCAGCAGCTCGCGCCCGGCGGCCAGCTCGGCGGCGGCGAAGCCGGCCAGGGCGCCGGCCGAGACGTGCTCGGGGCCGTGCCCGCCCGGGAAGGCGTCGGGGTAGAGCAGCGCGCCGGCGCCGACGGAGCGCGGCTGCGGGGTCAGCTCGGCCGGGCGGTCCACGGCGGGGCCCTCGGTGCGGCGGCCCTCGGCGTCGTACGAGGCCCAGTAGACCTCCTTGCGGCGCGCGTCGGTGGCGGCCGTGAACGGCTGCCCGGCCAGGCCCTCGGCGCGGGCCTGGAAGGCGATCGCGTCCAGCGTGCAGACGCCGTGCACCGGCAGCCCGAGGGCGTGGCCGAGCGCGGCGGCGGTCACCAGGCCGACCCGCAGGCCGGTGTACGGGCCGGGGCCGACGCCGACCGCGATGCCGGTCAGCCGGTGCTTGTCCACCCCGGCGGCCCGCAGCACCTGGTCGATCGCGGGCAGCAGCAGTTCGCCGTGGCGCCTGGCGTCGACCTGGTGGGTCTCGGCGAGGACGGCCGTGCCGTCGTGGACGGCGGCGGTGACGGCGGGGGTAGCGGTGTCGAACGCGAGCAGCAGCACGGGTCAAGGTTAGACCGACGTTGGGCCGACCGGCCGATCGGCAGGGTGTACCAGGCGGGAACACAGATCCGAGGCACTGCGACCCGCGCGGATGAACCTGGCACGATGGGGCCGTACGTAAAGGGACGGCGGCGGGAGCGGCAACGTGGCGAAGATGGGTCCTGGAGTGGTGGTCACGGGGTTGACCCTGGGGGCCCTGGCGGTGGTGAGCCTGCTGGCCTTCCAGGCCAACGGCGCCCAGGACCGGGCCGGCGGCCCCAAGCCCACCGCCACCACCACGGCGACCGGCACGGCCACCGCCGCGGCGCCCACCGCCGCGGCCACCCCGACCGTCCCCCCGCTGCCGGCCACCTCGGGCACCGGCACCCGGGTGGTGTACTCGGTCGGCAGCCACTACGTCTGGCTGGTCGACCCGAAGAAGAGCCCGCAGGTCGCGGCCGCCTTCCCGGTCACCCCGGGCTCGGTCGAGCCGGCCCCGGGCAGCTACGCGGTGTACAGCCGCACCCCGACCACCACCGGGACGGACGGCAAGCAGATCGAGCACGTGGTGCGCTTCGCGCAGCAGAACGGCGTGGTGTTCGGCTTCAGCGCGGCGGTGGACGGCGCGACGCCGACCACCGACCCGAGCGCCAAGACCGGCGGCATCCGCAGCGGCCGCGCCGAGGGGCAGCTGCTCTGGGACTTCGCGCCGAAGGACACCAAGGTGGTCGTGATCGCCTGAGCCCGGACGGGACCGGGCGGCCCGGCTTCGGGTTCGAATTCGGGTTCGGGAGGAGCGGCCTCAGGCGGCCCGGGGCGTCCGCGCCTCGGGCCGTTCGTCGTGTCCGGGCCGCGGTCCGTCCTGCCGGGGGCGCGGTCCGGGCGGTGTGGACACCGCCTCGGCGGCCGCGCAGGCGGCCAGCAGCGCCCGCATCGGCTCTCCCGGAACGCGACGGGCGGACTCTCCGGCCCCGGCGGCGGTGACCGCGCGCTGCGGGGCGGGGGTGGTGCTCGACATGGCGCCTCCCTAGTTAGGCAGACCTAACCGCAGCACCCATCCCACCACGCCCGGCACCCCGGCCGCAACATCTTGCCGACAGTCTGTCGGCAAGATGTCGGCGAGTCGTCGGAGCCCCGTCGGCGCCCTCCCGGCTATCCGAGTTCCGCCAGCGCCGCGTCCGCCCAGCGCGGGCCGATGCCGGTCAGCACCACCCGGCGCGGGTCCTGGTCGTCCCCGCCCTCGGTGCCGCCGATGGCGCGCTCGATCCGGACCTCCAGCCGGTCCTCGGACAGCCGCTCGACCTTGCCCTCGCCCCACTCGACCACGACCACCGACTCGGGCAGCGAGACGTCCAGGTCGAGGTCCTCCATCTCGTCCAGGTCCCCGCCCAGCCGGTACGCGTCCACGTGCACCAGCGCCGGGCCGCCGACCAGCGAGGGGTGCACCCGGGCGATCACGAAGGTCGGCGAGGTCACCGCCCCGCGGACCTGCAGCCCCTCCCCCAGGCCCCGGGTCAGCGTGGTCTTCCCCGCCCCCAGCTCGCCGGAGAGCAGCACCAGGTCACCCGGCCGCAGCAGCGCGGCCAGCTCCCGGCCGAGCCGGCCCATCCGCTCCGGGGTGGGGACGGTGAGAGTGGCGTGCGAGCCCATGCGCGTGTCTTGCCCTTCGGTCCGTACGGCGCGCCGACCACCGGCCGCCACCGCTACCGTGCCACATCGGCGGGCACCCGCGCGGCGGGTGGGCCCTCCGGGCGGGCACCCGGGCCTCAGGCGGGGTCGACGACGGTCTCCGCGGTCCGCTCCCCGGCCAGGTCGAGGACGGCCGCGGGCAGCGGCGCGGCCCCGGCGAAGCCGGCGGCCCGGCGCAGCAGCCGGGCCAGCTCGTGGTCGACCAGCTCCGGGCACTCCAGCATCACCAGGTGCCCGGCGCCCTCGGCCAGCACCAGCTCCGCGCCGGGCAGCCGCTCGGCCATCGCCTCGCTGTGCGTCGAGGGCGTCAGCAGGTCCTTCGTCCCGGCCAGCACCAGCGCGGGCAGGCCGCGCAGGGCGTCCAGCGCCCCGTACTTCTCGTGCGCGCCGAACACCGGGTAGAACTCGGCGACCACGTCGATCGGGGTGGCGTCCAGCAGCTGCTCGGCGAAGCGCACCACACCGGGGTCGACGTCCCGGCCGCCGAAGGAGAACCTCCGGTAGAACACGGCGGCCACGTCCGAGCCCAGCCGCCTGGTCGCCTCGACCAGGTCGACCTGGCGGCCCAGCAGCTTCACCACCCCGGGCGCGACCTTCTTGAACAGCTTCGCGCCGGCCTTCGGCAGGCCGAGGCTGACCTCGTTCCAGTCCCCGGCGAGGGTGCCGATCAGCGCCACCCCGGCGACGCGCTCGCGGAACAGCTCCGGGTGCTGGTCGGCCAGCGCCATCACCGTCATGCCGCCCATCGAGTGGCCCACCAGCACCAGCGGCCCGGTCGGCGCGACGGCGTCGACCACCGCCTTGAGGTCGCCGCCCAGCTGGTCGATGCCGGCCGGCTCGCCCGCCAGGTACGAGCGGGAGCGCTCGGAGCGGCCGTGGCTGCGCTGGTCCCAGAAGACCAGCCGCAGGCCCTCGCGCAGCGCGGCCCGCTGGAAGTGCCAGCTGTCCTGGTTGAGGCAGTAGCCGTGGCAGAACACCACGGTCAGCGGCTCGGCACCGGTCCCGCCGTCCGGCCCGCTCCAGCCGGTGCCGTCCAGCTCGACGTACAGCTCGGTGCCGTCCGGCGCGGCCACCGTCCTCGGGCGCCCGCGCAGCGAACCGTACGGGGCGTTCGCGTCCAGCTCGGCCCGGGCCCGGCGGCGCATCGCCCGGCCGACGGTCAGCCGCTCGATCGCGACGCCCGCGGCCGCCCCGGCCGCCAGCACGCCGACCGAGATCCCGATCACACCCGCCCGGCTCACCCCGGAGGCGGCACCGGCCGCCCTGGCGACCGCCGCGACCGGGCTGCCCTCGGCCGGCCCCCCGGTCATGCCGACCGGACCTCGGCGTGGCTGCCGCCCAGGTAGCGGCGGGGCACCCGGGCACCGATCCGGGTGATGATCTCGTACGAGACGGTGCCGCAGGCGCGGGCCCAGTCCTCGGCGGTGGGCTCGCCGCGCTCGCCGTTGCCGAACAGCAGCACCTCGTCGCCGATCGCCGGGGCGTCGCCGCCGAGGTCCACCACGAACTGGTCCATCGCGACCCGGCCGGCCACCGTGCGCCACTTGCCGTCGATCTGCACCGGGCCGGTGCCGCTGGCGTGCCGGGGGATGCCGTCGCCGTAGCCGACCGGGACCAGGCCCAGCGTCGTCTCGCCCGGCGTCGTGTAGTGGTGGCCGTAGCTGACCCCGTGCCCGCCGGGGACGTGCTTGACCAGCGCCAGCCGCGCGGTCAGCGCCATCACCGGGCGCAGCCCGAAGTCCGCCGGCGAGCCCACCTCGGGCACCGGCGACAGCCCGTACGCGGCCAGGCCGGTGCGGACCAGGTCGAAGTGCGACTCCGGCAGCAGCAGGGTGGCCGGGGAGTTCGCCAGGTGCCGGACCTCGGGGCGCAGCCCGGCGGCCTCGGCCGTGGCCAGCGCGACGCGGTAGGAGTCCAGCTGGGCCTGGATCGACGGGTGGCCGGGCTCGTCCGCCGCGGCGAAGTGCGACCAGACGCCGACGACCGTCAGCAGCCCCTCCGCCTCGGCCCGGCGGGCGGCGGCCACCAGCCGCGGCCAGTCGTGCGGCTGGCAGCCGTTGCGGCCGAGGCCGGTGTCGGCCTTCAGGTGCACCCGGGCCGGGATGCCGGTCTCGCGCACGGCGGGCAGCAGTTCGTCCAGCGCCCACTGGCCGCTGACCGAGATGTCCAGGCCCGCGCGCAGCGCCTCGCGCCACGGCCCGCCCGGCGTCCACAGCCAGCACAGGATGCGGGCCTGCTCGGGGCGGATGCCCGCGGCCCGCAGGGCCAGCGCCTCGTCCGGCGTCGCGCAGCCGAGCCAGCCGACCCCGTTCGCGACCGCCTCCCGGGCGCACTCGACCGCGCCGTGGCCGTAGGCGTTCGCCTTGACCGCGAGCATCACCGCCGTGCTGCCGACGCGCTCGCGCAACGCGGCGAGGTTGCCGCGCAGGGCGGCGAGATCGATGGTCGCCTCGGCCCGTACGCCGTCGGTGAGGGTGGCTGTGCCGATCGTGTTCGCAGTTGTCATCAGGGTCAGTCTCCCAGACGTCCCGGAGTCCTCGCCGAACGGCCCGTCGGCGCGGCGGCCGACGACCGGGCCGCGCGCACCGCGCCGACCTGCGGCGAACCGCTCGTCCATCCCTTGCACGGACGCGTTCGACGGACCGTCCGGTTCCGGTTGCCGGCCCTCCGGGCGCCTTCCCGGCCTTCCCGGTCAGGGCGTCCGGACCGCCCGCCACACCGCCGGCAGCGCGCCGGCCACCGCGAGCGCCGTCGTCGGGGCGCCCGGCTCGCCCGCCGCCTCGCGGCCGGCCAGGCCGTGCAGGTAGGCGGCCGCCGACGCGGCGTCCAGCGGCGCGAGGCCGGCCGCCAGCAGGGAGCCGGCCAGCCCGGCCAGCACGTCGCCGCTGCCGGCCGTGGCCAGCCAGGAGGTGCCGGTCGGGTTCACCCGGACGGCCCCGCCCGGGTCCGCGACCACCGTGGTGGAGCCCTTCAGCAGCACCGTCGCGCGGTAATCGGCCGCCAGCCGGCGGGCGGTGGCCAGCCGGGCCGCGGCCAGGTCGTCGGCGGCCGGCGGCGTGCCGCCCCCGGCACCCGCGAGCAGCCGGGCGGCCTCGCCGGTGTGCGGGGTGAGCAGGGTGGGCGCGGTGCGGCCGGCCAGCGCGTCCGGGCCGAGCCGGCCCAGCTCGGTCAGCCCGTCCGCGTCCACCAGCACCGGGACGTCGCTCGCCAGCGCCTCGGCCAGCGCCTGCCGCGCCCCCTCGCCGCCGCCCGGACCGACCACCCAGGCCTGCACCCGCCCGGCCCCGGCCGGACCGCCCTCGGCGACCAGCACCTCCGGGAAGCGCCGCACCACCTCCTCGGCCGCCGTGCCCACGTACCGGACGGCTCCCGCGCCCCCGTGCAGCGCCCCGGCCACCGCGAGCAGCGCCGCCCCCGGGTACGTCGCCGAGCCGGCCGCCACCCCGACCACGCCGCGCCGGTACTTGTCGCTCTCCGCGCCCGGCACCGGCAGCAGCGCCGCCACGTCCGCGTGCTGGAGCGCCGTCACCTCCGCGGCGGGCGGCTCCAGCCCGATGCCGACCAGCTGCACGGCGCCCGCGTACGAGGCCCCCGGATCGATCAGCAGACCGGGCTTGTACGTGCCGAAGCAGACCGTGACGTCCGCGCGCAGCGCCACGCCCGGCACCTCGCCGGTGTCGGCGTCCACCCCGCTCGGCAGGTCCACCGCGACCACCGCCCCGCGTCGCGCCGCCCGCGCGTACGGCTCCGCCGCGGGGCGCAGCCCGCCGCGGCCGCCGATGCCGACGATGCCGTCCAGCACCAGGTCCGCGCGCGAGAAGTCGGCCAGGCCGACTTCCTGCTCCACCGTCACCCGCCCACGGGCGGCCCGCAGCGCGGCCAGCCCGCCCGGGTGCGCCTTCTCCGGCACCAGCAGCACCGCCGTCACCCGCGCCCCGCGCCGGGCCAGCGCGGCCCCCGCGTACAGGGCGTCACCCCCGTTGTCCCCGCTGCCCGCGAGCACCGTCACCCGACTGCCGTACACCCGCCCCCGACGCCCGGTCAGCAGCCGCGCACAGGTCGCGGCCAGCCCCGCGGCCGCCCGCTGCATCAGCGTGCCCTCCGGCAGCCGCGCCATCAGCTCGGCCTCCGCGGCCCGGACGGTTTCCACAGGGTGTGCATGACGCATGGGGAGAACTCCTTCAGCGGTCGGCTACCGCCGACGCTAGCCCGCGTCACCGCCCCACGGGAGCCGGGCCTGCGGCACACTTTCGAGTGACACCCACTTCGATCCCCCACCGGCTCCGGTCCGTACGCCTACTTTGTCGCTCGGTACAGACCAGCAGGAGGGAGAAGGGCCATGGTCGCCATGCCGGCAGTCGAGCACCCGCTGGGCGAGGAGAGCCTCCTCCAGGCGTTTCTGGGGCTGGACACCCCGCTGGGAAGCAAGGCCGAGTTCATCGAAGGGGAGATCGTCGTGACACCACCGCCGGACGGCGAACACGAGACCGCGTTCTCCCTGCTGAACAGGCAGTTCATGCGCAAGGCCGAGGCCGAGTTCGATCTGTCCGGGAACAAGGGACTGATCACGCCCAAAGGACGGTTCATCCCCGACGGCACCCTGAGCCCGGTCGGCCATTTCGAGCACGCCGACTCGTGGGCTTCTGCGGAAGGGGTCTTGCTGGTCTTCGAGATCACGTCGATCAACCCGCACAAGGACCGCGAGCCCAAGCGCAGGGGCTACGCCGCTGCTGGGATCCCCTGCTACCTGCTGATCGACCGCGGCGAAGGCATGATCACCCTGTTCACTGAACCCGACGGCGAGGACTACATCACCCAGACCAAGGTCGAGTTCGGCAAGGCGATCGACCTCCCCGCCCCCTTCTCGTTCGCACTCGACACGGCGCCCCTGCGGTAGGACGCAGCCACCGCAGGGGCGCCGTACGGCCGAGCGGCTACTCGACGGTGACCGACTTCGCCAGGTTGCGCGGCTGGTCGACCTCGTGGCCCTTGGCCGTGGCCAGCTCGCAGGCGAAGACCTGGAGCGGGACGGTGGAGACCAGCGGCTGGAGCAGGGTCGGGGTGGCCGGGATGCGGATCAGGTGGTCCGCGTACGGGACGACGGCCTCGTCGCCCTCCTCGGCGATCACGATCGTGCGGGCGCCGCGGGCCCGGATCTCCTGGATGTTGGAGACGATCTTGTCGTGCAGGATCGACCGCCCGCGCGGCGAGGGCACGACCACCACGACCGGCAGCCCCTCCTCGATCAGCGCGATCGGGCCGTGCTTGAGCTCGCCCGCCGCGAAGCCCTCGGCGTGCATGTACGCCAGCTCCTTGAGCTTGAGCGCGCCCTCCAGGGCCACCGGGAAGCCGACGTGGCGGCCGAGGAACAGCACCGAGCGGGCGTCGGCCAGCGAGCGGGCCAGCTCGCGCACCGGCTCCATGGTCTCCAGGACCTGCTCGACCTGCTTCGGCGCGTCGCCGAGCTCCTTGATGACGGCGAAGATCTCGTCGCCCCACTTGGTGCCGCGCACCTGGCCCAGGTACAGGGCGACCAGGTAGCAGGCGACCAGCTGGGTCAGGAACGCCTTGGTCGAGGCGACCGCGACCTCCGGACCGGCGTGGGTGTACAGCACCGCGTCCGACTCGCGCGGGATGGTGGAGCCGTTGGTGTTGCAGATCGCCAGCACCTTGGCGCCCTGCTCGCGGGCGTGCCGCAGGGCCATCAGGGTGTCCATGGTCTCGCCGGACTGCGAGATGGCGATGACCAGCGTGCCCGGGCCCATGATCGGGTCGCGGTAGCGGAACTCGGAGGCGACCTCGACCTCGCAGGGGATGCGGGTCCAGTGCTCGATCGCGTACTTGGCGATCATGCCGGCGTGGAAGGCCGTGCCGCAGGCCACGATGACGACCTTGTCGACCGAGCGCAGGTCGGCGTCGGAGATCCGCAGCTCGTCGAGGGTCAGCCGGCCGTCGGTGCCGATCCGGCCGAGCAGGGTGTCGGCGACCGCCTTCGGCTGCTCGGCGATCTCCTTGAGCATGAAGTAGTCGTAGCCGCCCTTCTCGGCGGCGGAGGCGTCCCAGTCCACGTGGTACTCGCGCACGTCGGCCGGGGTGCCGTCGAAGTTGGTGACGGTCACTCCCTCCCGGCGTAGCTCGACCACCTGGTCCTGGCCCAGCTCGATCGCCTCACGGGTGTGGGCGATGAAGGCGGCGACGTCCGAGGCGAGGAAGTTCTCGCCCTCGCCGCGGCCGACCACCAGCGGCGAGTTGCGGCGGGCACCGACGACCACGTCCGGCGCGTCCGCGTGCACGGCGACCAGGGTGAAGGCGCCCTCCAGCTGACGGCAGACCGCCCGCATGGCCTCGGCGAGGTCGCCCGCGTAGGCCTCGCCCAGCAGGTGGGCGACGACCTCGGTGTCGGTCTCGGACCGGAGGGTGTGGCCGCGCTCGGCGATCTCTGCGCGCAGCTGGGCGAAGTTCTCGATGATGCCGTTGTGCACCACCGCGACCCGCTCGCGGTCGTCCAGGTGGGGGTGGGCGTTGGCGTCCGTCGGGCCGCCGTGGGTGGCCCAGCGGGTGTGGCCGATGCCGGTGGTGCCGCCGGGCAGAGGGGTCTCGGCGAGCGACTTCTCCAGGTTGGCGAGCTTGCCCGCCCGCTTGTCGGTGGCCAGGCTCCACTGCCCTTCGGAGTCCTGGACCTGCACCGCGACACCGGCCGAGTCGTAGCCCCGGTACTCCAGTCGCTGCAAGCCTGCGATTACTACGTCGAGGGCGGTCTGAGCGCCCACGTATCCAACAATTCCGCACATGCGTGCCAGCATAAGGGCGGTTCTGTGGCCGTTTTCCCGCCGCGCGGGAACACTGCGTGACCGACACCACAGCCACCGTGAACGCCGCGACGGCTCACAATGGAGCATGTGCTGACCGAACTCTGTACGCCGGGCGCCGCCACGCCCGGCCCGTCCCCGTCCCCCTACGTGGACCTCAGCCGGGCCGAGTGGAGCGCGCTGCGCGAGCGTACGCCGCTGCCGCTGACCGCCGAGGAGGTGGAACGGCTGCGCGGCCTCGGGACCGCCCTCGACCTGGACGAGGTCCGCGACGTCTACCTGCCGCTGTCGCGCCTGCTGAACCTGTACATCCACGCCACGCACGAGCTGCGCGGGACGCTGGGCACGTTCCTGGACACCCCGGACACCGAGCGCACCCGCACCCCGTTCATCATCGGCGTGGCCGGCTCCGTCGCGGTCGGCAAGTCCACCACCGCCCGTCTGCTGCAGGCGCTGCTGGCCCGCTGGCCCGAGCACCCCCGGGTCGAACTGGTCACCACCGACGGCTTCCTGCTCCCCAACGCCGAGCTGCGCCGCCGCGGCCTGATGGCCCGCAAGGGCTTCCCGGAGTCGTACGACCGCCGGGCGCTGATGCGCTTCGTCGCGGACGTGAAGGCGGGCAAGGAGCGGGTCAGCGCGCCGGTCTACTCGCACCTGGTGTACGACATCGTGCAGGGCGAGCGGCTGACCGTGGAGCGCCCGGACATCCTGATCGTCGAGGGCCTGAACGTGCTCCAGCCGGCCCTGCCCGGCAGCGACGGCCGCACCCGCCTCGCGGTGGCCGACTACTTCGACTTCTCGATCTACGTCGACGCCCGGACCGACGACATCGAGCACTGGTACCTGGACCGCTTCCGCAAGCTGCGGCAGACCGCCTTCCAGGACCCGAACTCCTACTTCCGCCGCTTCACCGAGGTGCCGGAGGAGGAGGCGATGGAGTACGGCCGGCAGGTCTGGCGCACCATCAACAAGCCCAACCTGCTGGAGAACGTGCTGCCGACCCGCGGCCGGGCCACCCTGATCCTCCAGAAGGGCCAGGACCACAAGGTCCGCCGGGCCCTGCTGCGCAAGCTCTGAGCCCACCCCGACGAGCCCACCCCGACGAGCCCACCCCGACGAGCGCCCCTCGGGGGCGCGCCCGGGGAGGCACCTCCGGAGGAGCGCACGACACGAAGGGCCCCCGCGGCGCGCGGGGGCCCTTCACCGTATCTCCGGGGCTCAGCCCAGGTGGGTGCGCACGGCCTCGGCCAGGCGCTGCCCGACCGTCTCGGCCTGCGCCGGGTCGGCGGCCTCGACCATCACCCGGACCAGCGGCTCGGTGCCCGACGGGCGCAGCAGCACCCGGCCGGTGGAGCCCAGCTCGGCCTCGGCCTCGGCGACCGCGGCGGCCAGCTCGGTGCTCGTCCTCACCCGGGACTTGTCGACGCCCTTGACGTTGATCAGCACCTGCGGCAGCCGGGTCATCACGGCGGCCAGGTCGGCCAGCGGCTGCTTGGTGGCGGCCAGCCGGGCGCCCAGCATCAGGCCGGTCAGGGTGCCGTCACCGGTGGTGGCGTGGTCCAGCAGGATCACGTGGCCGGACTGCTCGCCGCCCAGCGCGAAGCCGTGCTCCTTCATCGCCTCCAGCACGTAGCGGTCGCCGACGGCGGTCTCCACCAGCTCGACGCCCTCGCGCTCCATCGCCAGCTTGAAGCCGAGGTTGGACATCACGGTGGCCACGGCGGTGTTGCCGCGCAGGGTGCCGGCCTCCTTCATGGCGATCGCGAGGATGGCGATGATCTGGTCGCCGTCCACCTCGTTGCCCTCGGCGTCGGCGGCCAGGCAGCGGTCGGCGTCCCCGTCCAGGGCGATGCCGAGGTCGGCCCGGTGCTCCTTCATGGCGACGCGCAGCCGGTCCAGGTGGGTGGAGCCGACGCCGTCGTTGATGTTGAGGCCGGTGGGCTCGGCCCCCAGGGTGTGGACCACCTCGGCGCCGGCCCGGGCGAAGGCCTCGGGGGCGACGTAGGCGGCCGCGCCGTGGGCGCCGTCGATGACGACCTTGATGCCGTCCAGGCGGTTGGGCAGCACGCCGATCAGGTGGGCGACGTACTTGTCGAAGCCCTCGGTGTACTCGCGCACCCGGCCGACGGCCGCGCCGGTCGGACGGTTCCAGTCCTCGTCGCCGAGGGTGTGCTTGCGGTAGTGGGTCTCGATCGCGTCCTCGATGCGGTCGTCCAGCTTGTGGCCGCCACGGGCGAGGAACTTGATGCCGTTGTCCGGCATGGCGTTGTGGCTGGCGGACAGCATCACGCCGAAGTCGGCGCCGAGCGCGCCGGTGAGGTACGCCACGGCCGGGGTGGGCAGGACGCCGACCCGCAGGACGTCGACGCCGGCGCTCGCCAGACCGGCGATGACGGCGGCCTCCAGGAACTCGCCCGAGGCGCGCGGGTCACGGCCGACCACCGCGACCGGCCGGTGGCCGTCGAAGGCGCCGGCCTCGCCGAGCACATGGGCCGCGGCGACCGACAGGCCGAGCGCCAGCTCCGCCGTCAGGCCCTCGTTGGCCACCCCGCGCACGCCGTCCGTACCGAAGAGTCGTCCCACTGTCCCGTCCTCCATCACCACTGCTCGGAACCCAAACCGATGATCCCGGCCGCCGCGCAGTAGCCGGGGAACACGTCGCCCCGGAGTACGCGAGGTACTCCGGGGCGACGGTTTTTCGCGCAACCAGGGGGTGCGCCGCCAGGGCGGACCGCACCCCCGGGGGAGGCGATTAGCGCTTGCTGTACTGCGGCGCCTTGCGGGCCTTCTTCAGACCGGCCTTCTTGCGCTCGACGGCGCGGGCGTCACGGGTCAGGAAGCCGGCCTTCTTCAGCGCGCCGCGGTTGTTGTCCACGTCGGCCTCGTTCAGGGCACGGGCGACGCCGAGGCGCAGCGCGTAGGCCTGGCCGGAGACGCCGCCACCGCTGATGCGGGCGACGACGTCGTAACGGCCGTCCAGCTCGAGGAGCTTGAAGGGCTCGTTCACGGTCTGCTGGTGCACCTTGTTGGGGAAGTAACCCTCGAGGGTGCGACCGTTGATCTTCCACTGGCCGGTGCCGGGGACGATGCGCACGCGGGCGATCGCCTCCTTGCGACGGCCCAGGCCGGCGCCGGGGACGGCCTCGCCGAAGCGGCCGGCCAGCGACTCGGAGGTGTAGCTCTCCTCGGAGGTGTACTCGCCCTCGACGGCCTCAACGGCCTCGTCGAAGTCGACCTCAAGGGTTTCAGTGGTCTCGGCCACGGTGTTCCTCAGCTCTTTTCAGTGTTGGGGGGCTTGGTGGCCGAATTACTGCGCGACCTGGGTGATCTCGAACGGCACCGGCTGCTGGGCAGCGTGGGGGTGCTGGTCGCCCGAGTAGACCTTCAGCTTCGAGAGCATCTGGCGGCCCAGGCTGTTCTTGGGGATCATGCCCTTGATGGCCTTCTCGACGGCCTTCTCCGGGTTGTTCGCCAGCAGGTCGTCGTAGCGCACCGAGCGCAGACCGCCCGGGAAGCCCGAGTGGCGGTAGGCCAGCTTCTGGGTCTTCTTGTTACCGGACAGGTGCACCTTGTCGGCGTTGATGATGATGACGAAGTCACCAGTGTCAACGTGCGGCGCGTAGATCGCCTTGTGCTTGCCCCGGAGGAGGTTGGCGGCCTGGGAGGCCAGGCGGCCGAGCACGACGTCGGTCGCGTCGATGACGTGCCACTGACGCTGGACGTCGCCGGGCTTGGGGCTGTACGTACGCACGGTCGTAGCCTTCGCTTTTCAGTGAGTGAGTCCTGACAGGAGCACCCGGACGGCAGAGCAGCCTGGCCAACCTTGGACGCAATTCAAGGGTGACCGCTGGTCGACGACCTGATGTCTCCGGCGTACCGACCTCTCACGTGAGATAGAGCGAGCCAATACGCACATCAAGCGTCCAGGTTACCGGCCGGATCCGAAGGGGTCAAAAATGGGTCGGCTCCTTCCGGCCGGAGGCCCGGCCCGCGGCCCGGCCGTCACTCAGCGTTCGCGCTCCACGCGGGTCACGTCCCAGACCGGTTCCGGCGACTCGAACACCCGGCCGTCCGCGCCGAACACCAGGAAACGGTCGAAGGTCTTGGCGAACCAGCGGTCGTGGGTGACGCACAGCACGGTGCCGTCGAAGGCCTCCAGGCCGGCCTGCAGCGCCTCGGCGCTCTCCAGGTCCAGGTTGTCGGTCGGCTCGTCCAGCAAGAGGGCCGTGACACCGGAGAGTTCGAGCTTGAGGATCATCAGCCGGGCCTGCTGCCCGCCGGACAGCGACTCGAACTTCTGCTCCTCCTGGCGGTCCAGCTCGTACCGGCGCAGCGCCCCCATCGCGGCGCCCCGGCTGAGCGCGTGCTCCTCCTCGACGATCGACCGCACGGTGCGGCCGAACAGCTCCGGGTGGGCGTGGGTCTGCCGGAAGTGGCCGGGCACGACCCGGGCACCGAGCTTCCAGGCGCCGGTGTGCTCGACGGTCTCGTCCCCCGCGAGCAGCCGCAGCAGGTGCGACTTGCCGGCGCCGTTGGCGCCCAGCACCGCGACCCGCTCGCCGTAGAAGACCTCCAGGTCGAAGGGCCGCATCAGGCCGGTGAGCTCCAGCTGCTCCAGGGTGAAGGAGCGCACACCGGTGCGCCCGCCCTTGAGCCGCATGGTGATGCTCTGCTCGCGCGGGGGCTCCTCCGGCCGCCCGGCCTCCTCGAACTTCTTCAGCCGGGTCTGGGCGGCGGCGTAGCGGGTGGCCAGGGCGTGGCTGACGGCGGCGGCCTGGCGCAGGGTGACGACCAGCTTCTTGAGCTTGGCGTGCTCCTCGTCCCAGCGCCGGCCGAGCTCCTCGAACCGCGCGAAGCGGTCCTTGCGGGCCTCGTGGAAGGAGTCGAAGCCGCCGCCGTGCACCCAGACGCTGCTGCCCGCCGCGCCGGACTCCACGGAGATGATCTTGTCGGCGGTCTTGGAGAGCAGCTCGCGGTCGTGCGAGATGAACAGGACGGTCTTCGAGGTGGCCTTGAGGGCCTCCTCCAGCCAGCGCTTCGCCGGGACGTCCAGGTAGTTGTCGGGCTCGTCGAGCAGCAGCACCTCTTCGGGGCCGCGCAGCAGCGCCTCCAGCACCAGCCGCTTCTGCTCGCCGCCGGAGAGGGTGTTCAGGCCGCGCCACTGGGCCTTGTCGAAGGACACCCCGAGGGCCGCCATCGTGCAGACGTCCCAGTCGGTCTCGTAGTCGTAGCCGCCGACGTCGGCCCAGTCGGAGAGCGCCTGGGCGTAGGCCATCTGCGTCTTCTCGTCGTCCTGGGCGATCATCGCCAGCTCGGCGGCGTCCACCGCGCGGGCGGCCTTGGCGATCCGCTCGGGGGCGACGGAGACCAGCAGGTCGCGCACCGAGGCGTCGGCCGGCAGCGCGCCCGGGGTGGACTGCTGGTCCTCGCGGCCGGTGGTGCCGACGAACTGGCGCATCACGCCGAGCCCGCCGCTGATCGTCACCGTGCCGCCGTGCGGCTGGATGTCCCCCGCGATCATCCGGAGCAGGGTGGTCTTGCCGGCGCCGTTGGCACCGACCAGGGCGACCGCGGCGCCCTCTCCGACCCGGAAGGACGCGTCGTCGAACAACACGCGCCCGTCCGGCAGGTAGTACTCCAGGTGCGAAATCTCGACGTGTCCCATGGGAACGATTCTCCCAAGCGGACGCGCCGGGCCAAAACGGATTAACCGATGGCCGGCTGACCGGGCAGGGTCCGCATCCGCCGGGCCGCGCGGTTGCGCTCGGCCAGCTGGTCGTCCGGCGGGTAGCCGACCTCCTCCAGCGTGAGCCCGTACGGCCGGATCACGTTGACGGCGGAGTTGCGCACCCCGCCGGCCAGCACCTCGCCGGGGAACTCCACCGGCCGGTGCCCGTCGCCGACCAGCAGCATCGCGCCGACCAGCGCCCGGACCATGTTGTGGCAGAAGGCGTCGGCCCGCACGGTGGCGACCGCGAGCGAGCCCTCCTGGGCGGCGTACGGGTCCACCGGGACGCGGTCCCAGTGCAGCTCCAGCAGGGTGCGGATGGTGGTGGCGCCCTCGCGCTTCTTGCAGTACGCGGCGAAGTCGTGCTCGCCGAGCAGCAGCTTCGCGGCGGCGTTCATCTTCTCCACGTCCAGCGGCCGGTCGTGCCAGAGCACGTGGCCGCGCAGCAGCGGGTCCACCCCGCCGGGGTGGTCGGAGACTCGGTACGCGTACCGGCGCCAGACGGCCGAGAAGCGGGCGTCGAACCCGGCCGGCGCCTCGCCGACCCGGTAGATCCGGACGTCCCCGGGCAGCCGGCCCGCCAGCCGGCGCAGCAGCTTCTCCCGGTGCTCCGCCCACAGCTCGGCCGGCAGGTCGACGTGGGCGACCTGGCCTCGGGCGTGCACCCCGGCGTCGGTGCGGCCGGCCACGGTCAGCGGGAACAGCTCCGGGCTGCGGGTGACGACCTGCAGCGCGCTCTCGATCTCCTCCTGGACCGTCCGGCGGCCGCCCTTCTGGCGGGCCCAGCCGGAGAACTCGGCACCCTGGTAGGCGAGGTCGAGCCGGACCCGGACGTACCCGTCGGCCGGGCCGTCCTTCACCGGCGGCTGCTCGACGCACTCGTTGACCACTGCTTCTCTTCTCCCGGGACCTCGAAGAACAAGGAACGGGCCCGCTCCCCCATCACTGGGGAAGCGGGCCCGCAACACACCCAGAGGTGTCAGGCCTGCTCGGCCTCGGCGGCGTCGGCCTTGGTCTCCTCGACCTTGGCGTCGGCCTCCTTGACGGCACGCTTGGTGGCGGCCTCGGCCTCGCCGACGGCGGTCTGCGCGACGGTCAGCGCCTCGACCAGCTCGATCACGGCCATCGGGGCGTTGTCGCCACGACGGGGACCGATCTTGGTGATACGGGTGTAACCACCCGGGCGGTTCTCGTAGCGCGGCGCGATCTCGGTGAAGAGGGTGTGCAGCACCGACACGTCGGTGATGGTCTTGCGCACCAGGCGACGGTTGTGGATGTCGCCCTTCTTCGCCTTGGTGATCAGCTTCTCCGCCAGCGGGCGCATCCGACGGGCCTTGGCCTCGGTCGTGGTGATGCGGCCGTACTGGAACAGCTCCCGGCACAGACCGGCGAGCAGCAGCGGCTCGTGGTGCGGGCCGCCGCCGAGGCGGGCACCCTTGGTGGGACGCGGCATGGATTACTCCTTGGATCTCCGACTACGGCCGTATCAGGTACCGCAGCGGGCGCACGGGCACTGTTGCCCGTACGACTTTCACGACGACGGGGGCGGTTCGTGGAACCGCCCCCGCGGCCAATTCTCTCAGTACTGCTCGGTCTCGGCGAAGTGCGAGTCGTCGAGGTCGTCGGCGCCGAAGGCGTCGGCGGCGGCGGTCGGGTCGAACCCGGGCGGGCTGTCCTTGAGGGCCAGGCCCATGCCGGCCAGCTTCGCCTTGACCTCGTCGATCGACTTCGCACCAAAGTTGCGGATGTCGAGCAGGTCGGCCTCGGAGCGGGCGACGAGCTCACCCACGGTGTGGATGCCCTCGCGCTTGAGGCAGTTGTAGGAGCGGACCGTGAGCTCCAGCTCCTCGATCGGCAGCGCCAGGTCGGCGGCCAGGGCGGCGTCCGTCGGGGACGGGCCCATGTCGATGCCCTCGGCGTCGATGTTCAGCTCGCGGGCGAGGCCGAACAGCTCCACCAGGGTCTTGCCGGCCGAGGCCATGGCGTCGCGCGGACGCATGGCGGGCTTGGTCTCGACGTCGACGATCAGCTTGTCGAAGTCGGTCCGCTGCTCGACACGGGTGGCCTCGACCTTGTAGGTGACCTTCAGCACGGGGCTGTAGATCGAGTCGACCGGGATGCGGCCGATCTCCTGGCCGGAGGCCTTGTTCTGGACGGCGGAGACGTAGCCGCGACCGCGCTCGACGGTCAGCTCCATCTCCAGCTTGCCCTTGCCGTTCAGCGTGGCGAGGACCAGCTCCGGGTTGTGCACCTCGACACCCGCCGGCGGGGCGATGTCGGCGGCGGTGACGACACCCGGGCCCTGCTTGCGCAGGTACATCACGACCGGCTCGTCGTGCTCCGAGGAGACGACCAGCTGCTTGATGTTGAGGATGAGGTCGGTCACGTCCTCCTTGACGCCCGGCACGGTGGTGAACTCGTGCAGGACGCCGTCGATGCGGATGCTGGTGACAGCGGCACCCGGGATCGACGACAGGAGCGTGCGGCGCAGGGAGTTGCCGAGGGTGTAGCCGAAGCCCGGCTCCAGCGGCTCGATCACGAACCGCGAGCGGAACTCGTCGACGACCTCTTCGGTCAGCGAGGGGCGCTGAGCGATAAGCATGGGGGGAATCCTCCAGTTGTCTTCGGCACCCACTATTTGATGCCGACAGGACCAAGCGTACGGGCTCCCGTAGGCAGCGACCAATCACTGCGTGGGAGCCCGTACGAGGTTAAAACATCACCCGCGTGCCCGAAGGCGCTGCGTCAGACGCGGCGGCGCTTCGGCGGACGGCAGCCGTTGTGCGGGGTGGGGGTGACGTCCTGGATCGAGCCGACCTCCAGGCCGGTGGCCTGGAGCGAACGGATCGCGGTCTCGCGGCCGGAGCCCGGACCCTTCACGAAGACGTCGACCTTGCGCATGCCGTGCTCCTGCGCGCGACGGGCAGCGGCCTCGGCGGCCATCTGCGCGGCGAACGGGGTCGACTTGCGCGAGCCCTTGAAGCCGACGTGGCCGGCGGAGGCCCAGGAGATCACGTTGCCCGCGGGGTCGGTGATCGAAACGATGGTGTTGTTGAACGTGCTCTTGATGTGCGCGTGGCCGTGAGCGACGTTCTTCTTTTCCTTGCGGCGGATCTTCTTCGCGCCGGCAGCCTGACGACCCTTGGGGGGCATAAGTCTGTTCTCCTACTGAGGTGGTCGGTCCGCTGACCCGCGGGCCGGAGGGATGTCCGGTTACGGGACGGACTACTTCTTGCCCGGCTTCTTCTTACCGGCGATCGCGCGACGCGGGCCCTTGCGGGTACGCGCGTTGGTGTGGGTGCGCTGGCCGCGGACCGGCAGGCCGCGGCGGTGACGCAGACCCTCGTAGCAGCCGATCTCGACCTTGCGGCGGATGTCGGCGGCCACCTCACGGCGGAGGTCACCCTCGACCGTGTAGTTGGCGTCGATGTACTGGCCCAGCTTGACGAGGTCGTCCTCGGAGATGTCGCGAACGCGGACATCCGGGTTGACACCGGTCTCGGCCAGGGTCTGCTGGGCGCGGGTACGGCCGATGCCGTACACGTACGTAAGGGCGATCTCGATCCGCTTCTCACGGGGGAGATCAACGCCGGCGAGGCGTGCCATTCAAGGCTCCTGTGGTTCTTCAGAGGTCTTGCGTGCTACCTACTCCGACACCTCACGGTGAGGGAGCCCCGGCCTCTGACCGGGGGTGGCAGTCCGTCCGGGAACGGACGGATCGGGTAGCCCGCTTATGACGTTTTCGCGTCGCGCGAAGTACTACGAGAAATGCTGAAGAGTGATCAGCCCTGGCGCTGCTTGTGGCGCAGGTTGTCGCAGATCACCATGACCCGGCCGTGGCGGCGGATCACCTTGCACTTGTCGCAGATCTTCTTGACGCTCGGCTTGACCTTCATGTTTCAGGTTCTCCGGGTCTAGATCTGACGTTCTTACTTGTAGCGGTAGACGATCCGCCCGCGCGTGAGGTCGTAGGGGCTGAGCTCCACGACGACCCGGTCGTCCGGCAGGATGCGGATGTAGTGCATGCGCATCTTGCCACTGATGTGCGCGAGGACCTTGTGACCGTTCTGCAGCTCGACCTTGAACATCGCGTTCGGCAGAGACTCGATCACGGTGCCCTCGATCTCAATGGCGCCTTGCTTCTTAGCCATGAACTGCGAGATCCACCTTCCGGGACCGGCTACCGTATGCGGAACGCTCGTGCGAACCTGGGTTCACCCCTTCCCCGGGGGGAAGAGGGCGCGCTGAAGCACGCTACGAGTGAGCCGACGGTCCATCCTACGCCAGCGCGTCCGGTGCACCAAAACGGGGGTCCCGGAAAGCGGTCGCCGTCACATCTGCTACGTCAGGCCTTGCTGAGGACCGTCAGCGGCTCGACGTGGGCGGTGCAGGCCGAGCAGCGGCGGGCAGCCTCGGGGATGTCGGTCAGGCACTCGGGGCACGGGCGCTTCGGCGTCTTCGGCTTCTTCGGCATGTAGCGCGCGGTCGCCTTGGTGATCGGCAGCACCACGCAGAAGTACAGCACCGCGGCGGTCATGAAGAACGCGATCAGCACGTTGAGGAACTGCCCGTACGGGAAGGTCACCCCCGCGATGTGCGCCTTGTACGAGCTGAAGTCGCCGGCGGCGCCGACCACCACACCCACCAGCGGGGTGAGGAAGGCGGACACGAAGCCGGTCACCACCGCGGTGAACGCGGCACCGATGACCACACCGACCGCCATGTCGACGACGTTGCCGCGCATCATGAAGTCGCGGAATCCCTTGAGCACGTGCTCTCTCCTGCATCGCTCGTAACCGGACCGGCCGGAGCCGACCACTGCCAGCGCATAAAAATAGGACAAAAGCCCTGGAGGTCCAAACCTCCAGGGCCCTGATCCCTTGTCAGCAGCGGCAGTTGAGCGCCGTCAGGACTACCCGAGGGGGTCCGGAGCTGCGGTGATGCCCAGCTTCGCCAGCTCCGCCTTGCCGCCGTCGAAGGCGGTCAGCACCAGCGGGCCCTGCTCGGTGACGGCCACCGAGTGCTCCCAGTGCGAGGCCCAGGTGCCGTCGTTGGTGACGACCGTCCAGTCGTCCTCCAGCACGGTGGTGTGCGGGGTGCCGAGCGACACCATCGGCTCGATCGCCAGCACGGTGCCGGGGACGAGCTTCGGGCCCTTGCCGCGGCCGCGCTCGACGTAGTTCAGCACGTGCGGCTCCATGTGCATCGCGGTGCCGATGCCGTGGCCGCCGTAGCCCTCGGTGATGCCCCACTTGCCCTTGGGCGGGAGCGGCTGGCGGCGGATGAAGCCCTCGATCGCCTTGGAGACGTCCACCAGGCGGTTGTTCTTCTTCATCTGGGCGATGCCGGCCCACATCGAGCCCTCGGTCACCCGGCTCAGCATCTCGACCTCCGGGCGGACCTCGCCGACCGCCACGGTGATGGCCGAGTCGCCGTGCCAGCCGTCCAGGATGGCGCCGCAGTCGATCGAGATGATGTCGCCCTCCTGGAGGGCCCGGTCGCCGGGGATGCCGTGCACGACCTCGTTGTTCACCGAGGCGCAGATCACGCCCGGGAACCAGAGCCCGCCGTGGTTGGCCCGGAAGTTCGAGGTGGCGCCGTGGTCGGTGATGACCTTGTCCGCGACGTCGTTGAGCTCCTGGGTGGTCACCCCGGGGGCGACCGCCTCGCGGCAGGCCTTCAGGGCCTCGGCGACGACCAGCCCGGCCGCTCGCATCTTCGCGATCTGCTCGGGGGTCTTGATCTCCACCATCTGGTCACGCCTTCCAAGTCCGGATTACCACTGCTACCACCGTACGACGCCGAAACGGCCGGGCCACCCGCGTGGGGCGGGCGACCCGGCCGTACCGTCGTACGTTCGCCGAGAGACTCAGCTGTCCTGCTTCAGCGCCTCGATCGAGCGGGCGGTGACCTCGTCCACCTTGCCGAGGGCCGAGATGGTCGCCACCAGGCCCTGCTGGACGTAGTAGTCGATGATCGGCTCGGTCTCCGTGTGGTAGACCTCCAGGCGCGTGCGCACCTTGTCCTCGGTGTCGTCCGAGCGCTGGTACAGCTCGCCGCCGCACTCGTCGCAGACGCCGTCGACCTTCGGCGGGTTGTAGTCCACGTGGAAGACGTGGCCACCGTCGTTGCGGCACAGGCGGCGGCCGGCGATCCGGCGGACGACCTCGTCCTCGGGGACCTCCAGGTCCAGCACGCCGTCCAGCTTGATGCCCTGCTCGGCGAGGAACTCGTCCAGCGCCTTGGCCTGCCCCAGGTTGCGGGGGAAGCCGTCGAGCAGGAAGCCGTTGACGGCGTCCGCCTGGAGCATGCGGTCCTTGGCCATCCCGATGGTGACCTCGTCCGGCACCAGGCGCCCCGCGTCCATGTAGGACTTGGCCTCGAGGCCCAGCGGGGTGCCCTGGCTGATGTTCGCACGGAACAGGTCGCCGGTGGAGATGTGGGGGATGGACAGGGTCTTGGCGAGCAGGTGCGCCTGAGTACCCTTCCCGGCCCCGGGAGGACCAACGAGGACGATACGCATCAGCGGAGGAACCCTTCGTAATTGCGCTGCTGGAGCTGGCTCTCGATCTGCTTCACAGTTTCGAGTCCGACGCCGACGACGATGAGCACGCTGGTGCCGCCGAACGGGAAGTTGGTCTGCTGTCCGAAGGCGACCAGGGCGATCATCGGGATCAACGCGATCAGGCCCAGGTAGAGCGAACCCGGCCACGTGATTCGGGTCAGCACGTAGTTCAGGTACTCGGCCGTCGGTCGGCCGGCCCGGATGCCCGGGATGAACCCACCATACTTCTTCATGTTGTCGGCAACTTCTTCGGGGTTGAAGGAGATGGCGACGTAGAAGAAGGCGAAGAAGACGATCAGCAGGAAGTACGTGGCCATGTAGATCGGGTGGTCACCCTTGACGAAGTTCGTCCGGATCCACGTGGCCCAGCCGGCCTGGCTGTTGGTCAGCTGGACCACCAGGGCGGGGATGTACAGCAGCGACGAGGCGAAGATGACCGGGATGACACCGGCCTGGTTCACCTTGAGCGGGATGTAGGTCGAGGTCCCGCCGAACGCGCGGCGGCCGATCATCCGCTTCGCGTACTGGACCGGGATCCGGCGCTGGGCCTGCTCGACGAAGATGACCAGCATCACGACGATGACGCCGACCGCGACCACGGAGAGGAACTCGACCCAGCCGCCGCCGATGGTGCCGGAGGTCTTGATCGCCCACATCGAGGACGGGAACTGCGCCGCGATCGAGGTGAAGATCAGCAGCGACATGCCGTTGCCGATGCCGCGGTCGGTGATCAGCTCACCGAGCCACATGATGACCGTGGTGCCGGCCGTCATCGTGAGCACCATGACGGCGATCCGGAACACGCTGGTGTCCGGGACGATCTGGTTGGCCAGCGGGCAGCCGGAGAACAGCGCGCCGCTGGAGGCCGTCGCCACGATGCCGGTGCCCTGGAGCACGGCGAGCGCGATGGTCAGGTAACGGGTGTACTGGGTGATCTTGGCCTGGCCGGCCTGGCCCTCCTTCTTCAGCATCTCCAGTCGCGGGATCACGACGGTGAGGAGCTGGAGGATGATGCTCGCCGTGATGTACGGCATGATGCCGAGGGCGAAGATCGTCAGTTGGAGGAGCGCGCCGCCGCTGAACAGGTTGACGAGCCCGAAGAGACCGCTGTTCTTGGTCTCCTTCACGCACTCGTTCACGGCCGTGAAGCTCACGCCCGGCATCGGAATGTGCGAGCCCAGGCGGAACAGCACCATGATGCCCAGCGTGAACAGCAGCTTCTTGCGCAGGTCGGGCGTCTGGAACGCCCGCGCGAACGCACTGAGCACGGTGCCTCCTGCGCCTCCCGCGCGTCGTCGGCGGGAGGGTCGGTCCTGAATGGGGAGTTTGCGGTTCGGGCCCCCGTACAGACGGCACAGGCGAGCCTACGCGCAGCCTACAAGGGAACTCCACGGACTCTAACAGTGCGCAGCCACTCGGAAGAAGCGCGTACCGCCCCTCCCCCACTCACGGGGTACGGGATGCCCGGGTTTGCCACACAAAAGAACGAGCGCCTTCCGGCCCGATGTCCCCGGGAACGGCACGAGCCCCGCACCTCCCGGAGGAGGTGCGGGGCTCGAAGGCGGATCTCAGCGGGCTCAGACGAGCTCGGTGACCGTACCGCCGGCGGCCTTGATCTTCTCGGCGGCGGAGCCGGAGACGGCGTCGACCGTCACCTGCAGCGCAACCGAGACCTCGCCGGTGCCGAGCACCTTGACGAGGGAGTTCTTGCGAACCGCGCCCTTGGCGACCAGGTCCTCGACAGTGACCTCGCCACCCTGCGGGTAGAGCTCGGCCAGCTTGTCGAGGTTGACAACCTGGAACGTGATCTTGAACGGGTTCTTGAAGCCCTTCAGCTTCGGCAGGCGCATGTGGAGCGGCATCTGGCCACCCTCGAAGCGCTGCGGAACCTGGTAGCGGGCCTTCGTGCCCTTGGTACCACGACCGGCAGTCTTACCCTTGGAGCCCTCACCACGACCCACGCGGATCTTGTCGGTCTTGGCACCCGGGGCGGGACGCAGGTTGTGGATCTTGATCGGGTTGTCGCCCATGATCAGTCCACCTCCTCAACCGTCACCAGGTGACGGACCGTGTGGGCCATCCCGCGGATCTCGGGACGGTCCTCCTTCACCACGACGTCGTGCATGCGCTTGAGACCAAGCGTACGCAGGGTGTCACGGTGGTTCTGCTTGCTGCCGATGTACGACTTGGTCTGCGTGATCTTCAGGCGAGCCATCAGGCGCTCACCCCAGCAGCACGCGCCCGCAGCAGAGCGGCGGGGGCCACGTCCTCCAGCGGCAGGCCACGACGGGCGGCGATCTCCTCGGGGCGCACGAGGCCCTTCAGAGCAGCCACGGTGGCGTGCACGATGTTGATCGCGTTGTCCGAGCCGAGCGACTTCGACAGGATGTCGTGGATGCCGGCGCACTCCAGGACGGCGCGCACCGGACCACCGGCGATAACACCGGTACCGGGGGCGGCGGGCTTCAGGAGCACGACGCCGGCGGCCTTCTCACCCTGGATCGGGTGCGGGATGGTGCCCTGGATACGGGGGACCTTGAAGAAGTTCTTCTTGGCCTCCTCAACACCCTTGGCGATGGCGGCCGGAACCTCCTTCGCCTTCCCGTAACCGACACCCACGGTGCCGTCACCGTCGCCCACCACGACCAGCGCGGTGAAGCTGAAACGACGACCACCCTTGACAACCTTGGCGACACGGTTGATCGCGACAACGCGCTCGACGTAAGCGGTCTTCTCGACGGCGGGGGCGTTGCCCCGGTCGTCACGCTTACGGTCGCGCCGCTCGCCACCGCCGGTGCCGCCGCCGGCGCCGCTACCGCGGCGCTGGGGTCCAGCCATTGGAATTACCTCTCTCGATTACGTCCGTCGACTGAGCCGACGAGCGGCTTAGAAGTCGAGCCCGGCCTCACGAGCCGCGTCCGCCAGGGCGGCGATGCGGCCGGCGTACCGGTTGCCCGCGCGGTCGAAGACGACCGACTCGATGCCGGCGGCCTTGGCGCGCTCGGCGACCAGGCTCCCGACCTTCTTGGCCAGCTCGGTCTTGTCGCCCTCGGCGCCCTTGATGGACACGTCGAGGGTGGACGCCGACGCCAGGGTGTGACCCTTGGCGTCGTCGATGACCTGGGCGACCATGTGACGGTTCGAACGCGTCACGACGAGGCGCGGACGCACCTCGGTGCCGACGACGCGCTTGCGAACGCGGATCGCGCGGCGCTTGCGAGCGGCGCTCTTGTAGGCGTTGCCCTTGCCGATCTTGACAGAGACACTCATCGCTTACTTACCACTCTTTCCGACCTTGCGGCGGATGACCTCGCCCGCGTACTTGACACCCTTGGCCTTGTACGGGTCCGGCTTGCGCAGCTTGCGGATCTTCGCGGCGACCTCGCCGACCTTCTGCTTGTCGATGCCGTCCACGTGGAACTTGGTGGCCGACTCGACGACGAAGGAGATGCCCTCGGGGGCCTCGACGAGGATCGGGTGGCTGTAGCCCAGCTGGAACTCCATGTTGGAGCCCTTCGCCAGAACTCGGTAGCCGACACCGCTGATCTCCAGCGACTTGCGGTAGCCCGCGGTCACGCCGGTGATCATGTTCGCCACCAGCGTGCGGGAAAGGCCGTGCAGGGCCTTCGACAGACGCTCGTCGTTGGGGCGGGTGACGAGCAGCGTGCCGTCCTCGCCCTTACCGATCTCGATCGGCGCGGCGACAACGTGGGTGAGGGTGCCCTTCGGGCCCTTCACCGAGACCGCCTGGCCATCGATGGTGACGTCCACGCCAGCGGGGACCTGGATGGGCAGCCGTCCAATGCGCGACATTGCTGTACCTCCGTTTCCCGAATTACCAGACGTAGGCGAGAACTTCTCCGCCTACGCCCTTCTTGGCGGCCTGCTTGTCGGTGAGGAGACCCGAAGACGTGGAGATGATCGCCACGCCCAGGCCGCCGAGCACCTTCGGCAGGTTGGTGGACTTTGCGTAAACGCGCAGACCCGGCTTGCTGATGCGCTTGATGCCGGCGATGGAGCGCTCACGGTTGGGGCCGAACTTGAGCTCGATGGTCAGCTTCTTGCCGACCTCGCCCTCGACGGGCTCCTCAACCTTGTAGGAGGAGATGTACCCCTCCTGCTGCAGGATCTCGGCGACGTGCGCCTTGATCTTGCTGGCCGGCATCGCCACGGAGTCGTGGTACGCCGAGTTCGCGTTACGCAGACGCGTGAGCATGTCTGCGATGGGGTCGGTCATGGTCATGATGGCCTCAGGCCTCTCTCGCCGCGGTTTCTCCGCGCCAGGTCCCCCTGCCGCACTCTTCCGAGTTCGTCAGGGGCACAAGCGCAGGGGACCTGCGACGTCGTAAGACTGGGTGCGAGCCCTCCAGAAGGGCCACGGGCGTCCATGGGGAAGCCGTGGCAGGGGGCCCGACCCCACTACCTTACGGGAATCCGTACGGTAGGCCCAAAACGGGCCGGTGTGGGATCGGGCACCTCTGCTTCGCTGTGTGCCTAAAGTGCCTGGTCCCTCTGTTGGGAGAGGACTACCAGGAGCTCTTGGTCACGCCCGGCAGCTCGCCGCGGTGCGCCATCTCACGAAGGCAGACACGGCACAGGCCGAACTTGCGGTACACCGAGTGCGGACGGCCGCAGCGCTGGCACCGGGTGTAGGCCCGGACGCCGAACTTCGGCTTGCGCTCGGACTTCGCGATGAGGGACTTCTTCGCCATGTGTTACGCCTCCTTGAACGGGAAGCCCAGAGCGCGCAGGAGCGCCCGGCCCTCGTCGTCGGTCTGGGCGGTGGTCACGACGGTGATGTCCATACCGCGCTGACGGTCGACCTTGTCCTGGTCGATCTCGTGGAACATGACCTGCTCGGTCAGACCGAAGGTGTAGTTGCCACGGCCGTCGAACTGCTTCGGGGAGAGGCCACGGAAGTCACGGATACGCGGCAGGGCCAGCGACACCAGACGGTCCAGGAACTCCCACATGCGGTCACCACGGAGGGTGACGTGGGTGCCGATCGGCTGGCCCTCGCGCAGCTTGAACTGCGCGATGGACTTGCGAGCCTTGGTCACGGCCGGCTTCTGACCGGTGATCGCGGTCAGGTCGCGGATCGCGCCCTCGATCAGCTTGCTGTCACGGGCGGCCTCGCCGACACCCATGTTGACGACGACCTTGACCAGGCCGGGCGTCAGCATGACGTTCTCGTACGAGAACTGCTCCTGCAGCTGACCCTTGATCTCGGAGTTGTAACGCTCCTTGAGACGGGGGGTCACCTTCTCAACAGTCGTCTCAGACATCAGATGTCCTCACCGGTTCGCTTGGCAACGCGGATCTTGTTGCCCTCGTCATCGAAGCGGTAGCCAACGCGGGTGACGACCTTCTTGCCGTCCTTCTCCACGACCAGCTGGACGTTGGAGACGTGCACCGGCGCCTCGACGGTGACGATGCCACCCTGAGTGCCCGGGCCCGGCTTGGTGTGCTTCTTGACCCGGTTCACACCCTCGACCAGGACCTTGTTCTCGGCGGGCATGGCCTGGATGACCTTGCCCTGCTTGCCGCGGTCCTTGCCGGTGATGACCTGAACCAGGTCACCCTTCTTGATCTTCATGCTGTTCGCCATGAGTTAGAGCACCTCCGGCGCAAGCGAGATGATCTTCATGAACTTCTTGTCACGCAGCTCGCGGCCCACCGGGCCGAAGATGCGGGTACCACGGGGGTCACCATCGGTGTTCTTCAGAACGACCGCGGCGTTCTCGTCGAAGCGGATGTACGAGCCATCCGGACGACGGCGCGACTTCACGGTACGGACGACGACGCACTTGACGACGTCACCCTTCTTCACCGAACCGCCGGGGATCGCGTCCTTGACGGTCGCGACGATGACGTCCCCGATACCGGCGTAGCGGCGACCGGAACCACCGAGAACGCGGATGCAAAGGATTTCCTTCGCGCCCGTGTTGTCGGCGACACGCAGTCGCGACTCCTGCTGGATCACAGCTTTCTCCTGATCGTCAACGAGAGCTGACGGGCCGGCCGCTGCTCACACCAGCGCCCGCGAGGGACCTGGTGCACATACGGCCGTACCGCATCAACTTCGTTACTTGGCCTTCTCGAGGATCTCGACGACGCGCCAGCGCTTCGTCGCGGACAGCGGGCGGGTCTCCGCGAGGAGGACCCGGTCGCCGATGCCGCAGGCGTTCGCCTCGTCGTGCGCCTTCAGCTTGTTCGTACGGCGGATGACCTTGCCGTACAGAGCGTGCTTGACGCGGTCCTCGACGGCGACGACGACGGTCTTGTCCATCTTGTCGCTGACGACGAGACCCTCACGGGTCTTGCGGAAACCGCGCGTCTCGTTGGTGTTCTCAGTCATCAGGCGCTCTCCACCGTCTCGATGCCCAGCTCGCGCTCGCGCATCAGGGTGTAGATCCGCGCGATGTCCTTACGGACGAGCTTGAGCCGTCCGTGGTTGTCGAGCTGCCCGGTCGCCGCCTGGAAGCGGAGGTTGAACAGCTCCTCCTTGGCCTCACGGAGCTTGGCAACGAGACCCTCGTTGTCCAGCTCGCGGAGGTCAGCAGCCTTGGTGCCGGCCGACATCAGCTCTCACCTGCCTCGCGCCGGATGATCCGGCACTTCATCGGGAGCTTGTGAGCTGCGCGGGTCAGCGCCTCACGAGCCACCTTCTCGTTGGGGTACGACAGCTCGAACATGACCCGACCCGGGTGCACGTTCGCGATCCACCACTCGGGCGAACCCTTACCGGAACCCATGCGGGTCTCGGCCGGCTTCTTGGTGAGCGGACGGTCCGGGTAGATGTTGATCCAGACCTTGCCGCCACGCTTGATGTGACGGGTGACGGCGATACGAGCGGACTCGATCTGCCGGTTCGTCACGTAGGCCGGGGTGACGGCCTGGATGCCGTACTCGCCGAAGGCGAGCTCGGTGCCACCCTTGGCAGCGCCACGACGCTTCGGGTGGTGCTGCTTGCGGTGCTTGACCCGACGGGGGATCAGCATGGGAGTCAGGCCTCCGTTCCGGTGTTCTCGGCAGCCGGCGCCTCAGCGGCCGGGGCCGCGGGGGCCTCGGCAGCGGCGGGACGACGGCCACGGCCACCGCGCTCGCCACCACGGCGGTCGCCACCGCGGGCGGGACGACCACCCTCGGGACGGGCCGGGCGGTTGCCCGAGCGGGCAGCGGCGTTCTCAGCGCGGACCTCGGCGATGTTCTTGACGTCGCCCTTGTAGATCCAGACCTTCACGCCGATGCGGCCGAAGGTGGTCTTGGCCTCGAAGAAGCCGTAGTCGACGTTCGCACGCAGGGTGTGCAGCGGCACACGACCCTCGCGGTAGAACTCCGACCGGCTCATCTCGGCGCCGCCGAGACGACCGGAGCACTGGACCTTGATGCCCTTGGCGCCGGACTTCATGGTGCCCTGCATCGACTTGCGCATGGCACGGCGGAAGGAGACGCGGGAGGACAGCTGCTCCGCGACGCCCTGAGCCACGAGCTGGGCGTCCAGCTCGGGGTTCTTGACCTCGAGGATGTTCAGCTGGACCTGCTTGCCGGTCAGCTTCTCGAGGTCGCCGCGGATGCGGTCGGCCTCGGTGCCACGGCGACCGATGACGATGCCGGGGCGGGCGGTGTGGATGTCGACGCGGACGCGGTCGCGGGTGCGCTCGATCTCAACCTTCGAGATACCGGCGCGCTCCATGCCCTTCGTCATCATGCGACGAATGGCAACGTCTTCCTTGACGTAGTCCTTGTACAGCTTGTCGGCGTACCAGCGGGACTTGAAGTCCGTGCTGATGCCGAGGCGGAACCCGTGCGGGTTAACCTTCTGGCCCATTACCGGGTCCCTTCCTTGCTGCTGACGACCACGGTGATGTGGCTGGTCCGCTTGCGGATCCGGTAGGCGCGGCCCTGGGCACGCGGGCGGAACCGCTTCAGGGTCGGACCCTCGTCAACGTACGCCTCGCTGATGACGAGGTCGTCCACGTTGGAGTGGTTGTAGTTGTGCGCGGCGTTGGCAATGGCGCTGTCGAGCACCTTGCCGACCGGCACGGTGGCGGCCTGCGGAGCGAAACGCAGGACGGCCTGGGCCTCCGTGGCCGGCAGGCCACGGATGAGGTCCACCACGCGGCGGGCCTTCATGGGCGTGACGCGGATGTACCGCGCCTGGGCCCTGGCTTCCATGGTTGTCCCCTTAATGGAGTAAGTCATTGAGTCGTTCTGGCGGTGAAGCTCAGGCGACTAGCGACGCTTCGACTTGCGGTCGTCCTTGACGTGGCCGCGGAAGGTGCGGGTCGGAGCGAACTCGCCCAGCTTGTGGCCGACCATCGACTCGGTGACGAACACCGGGACGTGCTTGCGACCATCGTGAACCGCGATCGTGTGGCCGAGCATGGCCGGGAAGATCACGGAGCGGCGGGACCAGGTCTTGATGACGTTCTGGGTACCCGCCTCGTTCTGCGCGTCCACCTTCTTGAGAAGGTGGCCGTCGATGAAGGGGCCCTTCTTGAGACTGCGCGGCATCTGACCTGCTCCTAGCGCTTCTTGTTGGTCTTGCGGCGGCGCACGATGAGAGCGTCCGACGCCTTCTTCGGGCGACGGGTACGACCCTCCTTCTGGCCCCACGGCGAGACCGGGTGGCGACCACCAGAGGTCTTACCCTCACCACCACCGTGCGGGTGGTCGATCGGGTTCATGGCGACACCACGCACGGTCGGGCGAACGCCCTTCCAGCGCATGCGGCCGGCCTTGCCCCAGTTGATGTTCGACTGCTCGGCGTTGCCGACCTCGCCGACGGTGGCGCGGCAGCGCGCGTCGACCAGGCGGATCTCGCCGGAGGGCATGCGCAGGTGCGCCATCTTGCCCTCACGCGCCAGCAGCTGGATGCCGGAGCCGGCCGAGCGGGCCAGCTTGGCACCGCCGCCGGGACGCAGCTCCACCGCGTGGATGGTGGTACCGACCGGGATGTTGCGCAGCGGCAGGTTGTTGCCCGGCTTGATGTCGGCGCCAGCGCCGTTCTCGATCCGGTCGCCCTGCGTGATGCCGCGCGGCGCGATGATGTAGCGCTTCTCGCCGTCCGCGTAGTGCAGCAGCGCGATGCGCGCGGTGCGGTTCGGGTCGTACTCGATGTGCGCGACCTTCGCCGGCACGCCGTCCTTGTCGTGACGACGGAAGTCGATCACGCGGTAGGCGCGCTTGTGACCGCCACCCTGGTGGCGAACGGTGATCCGACCGGCGTTGTTACGGCCGCCCTTGCTGTGCAGGGGGCGAACCAGCGACTTCTCCGGGGTGGACCGCGTGATCTCTACGAAGTCGGCCACGCTGGAGCCACGACGGCCCGGCGTAGTCGGCTTGTACTTGCGGATGCCCATTTGGCTCTCTCGTCCTCGTCCTTATCGACGATCACGATCTCCGTTAGGAGACCGGACCACCGAAGATGTCGATGCGGTTGCCCTCGGCCAGCGTCACGATGGCGCGCTTGGTGTCCTTGCGCTTGCCAAAGCCCGTCTTGGAGCGCTTGCGCTTGCCCTGACGGTTGATCGTGTTGACAGCCTCGACCTTGACCGAGAAGACCGCCTCGACGGCCTGCTTGATCTGGGTCTTGTTGGCGCCCGGCGACACGATGAACGTGTACTTGTTCTCGTCGAGAAGGCTGTAGCTCTTCTCGGAGATGACCGGCTTCACCAGGACGTCACGGGGGTCCGTGAACGTCTTGCTCGTAACGTCGCTCATCAGGCGGCGCTCCCTTCGAGCTCGCCCTCAGCGGCAACGGCCTTGGCGGACGCGGCCGGACCGGCCACGAAACGCTCGAAGGCGGCCTGGGTGAAGACCACATCGTCGGAGACGAGCACGTCGTAGGTGTTCAGCTGACCGGCGTCCAGGATGTGCACGTGCGGCAGGTTGCGAGCGGACTTCAGGCCCAGCTCGTCCTCGCGCTCGACGACCAGGAGGACGTTCTTGCGCTCGGTGATCTTGCCGAACAGGCTCTTGGCGGCCTTGGTCGACGGCACCTCGGCCGCGACCACGTCGGTGACGACGTGGATGCGGTTGTGGCGGGCCCGGTCGGTGAGCGCACCGCGCAGAGCGGCGGCGATCATCTTCTTCGGGGTCCGCTGCGAGTAGTCGCGCGGCACGGGACCGTGCACGACGCCACCGCCGGCGAACTGCGGCGCACGGGTCGAGCCCTGACGGGCGCGGCCGGTGCCCTTCTGGCGGTACGGCTTCTTGCCGCCACCGCGGACCTCGCCACGAGTCTTGGTCTTGTGGGTGCCCTGACGGGCCGCAGCGAGCTGCGCCACGACGACCTGGTGCATCAGCGGAACGCTGACCTTCGCGTCGAAGATCTCGGCCGGAAGCTCGAGGCTGCCGGTCTTGTCGCCCGAGGGCGACAGGATGTCAATGGTGCTCATATCCTCACAGCCCCTTCGCCGCGGTGCGGACGAGGACGAGGCCGCCGTTCGGGCCCGGGATTGCGCCCTTGATCAGGAGCAGCCCCTTCTCCGCGTCAACGGCATGGATGGTCAGGTTCTGGGTGGTCACACGCTCGTGGCCCATCCGGCCGGCCATCCGTACGCCCTTGAACACGCGACCCGGGGTGGCGCAGCCACCGATCGAGCCGGGCGAGCGGTGCTTGCGCTGCACACCGTGACCGGCGCCGAGGCCCCGGAAGTTGTGGCGCTTCATGACACCGGCGAAGCCCTTGCCCTTGGAGGTGCCGGTCACGTCGACCTTGACACCCGCCTCGAACAGCTCGGCGGTGATCTCCTGGCCCAGGGTGTACTCGGAGGCGTCCGAGGTACGGAGCTCGACCAGGTGGCGGCGCGGGGTGACACCGGCCTTGGCGAAGTGGCCCGCGAGGGGCTTGTTCACCTTGCGGGGGTCGATCTCGCCGAAGCCGATCTGGACGGCGTCGTAGCCGGCCGGGCTGTCGGCGGTGTGGACCTGGGTCACGACATTGGGCCCAGCCTTGACGACGGTCACCGGGACGACCCGGTTGTTCTCGTCCCAGACCTGGGTCATGCCGAGCTTCTCGCCCAGGATGCCCTTAATCTGCTTAGCCATCTTCGGTGCGCCTCTCAGAGCTTGATCTCGATGTCGACGCCAGCCGGCAGGTCGAGACGCATGAGCGAGTCAACCGTCTTCGGCGTGGGGTCGAGGATGTCGATCAGACGCTTGTGAGTACGCATCTCGAAGTGCTCGCGCGAGTCCTTGTACTTGTGCGGCGAGCGGATGACGCAGTACACGTTCTTCTCAGTGGGCAGCGGCACCGGGCCCGCGACCTGCGCACCAGTACGAATCACCGTCTCGACGATCTTCTTCGCCGAGGAGTCGATGACCTCGTGGTCGTAGGCCTTGAGCCGGATGCGGATCTTCTGTCCCGCCATGGCTACTCAGTAGTCCTTTGTCCTTAGTCACTTCGCGACTCCCCCTCCGACCCCCGCGCTCGGGCGTGTCGCACTCGCGCTTGCAAAAAACCGGCGAAGTAATTCGTCGGTTTAAAACTTTCGGGGTGAGGGGTGCCGGGTCGAGGCCCCGCACACGCTTCCCGGAAGATTCCCGTACTTTCGCCCCGCAGCTGCCGTGGCGTAGAACTCACGCTTGACGGCCATCACGGGAACGACGAGTACATGGGACTCGCTTCCGGTCCTCCCGGCGGGAGGCGCGCAGCATCGGCACTCAACCGAGCAACTTGGACATACTGCCACATGGAGCAGCCCGGATGCCAATCGGGGCCGGTGAGGCGCTCCTCACCGGCCCCGATGGGGTGACGTCCCCGCTCAGTCCTTGCGCCAGAGCACCCAGCCCCGGTCCTTGTTGAACTTCGCGACGTGCCAGCCGGGCCGCGCGTCCGGCCAACTGGTCTGCGGCAGGTCGCCCTTGCTCCAGCCGGCCAGGTACGCGGTGGCCGCCTCCGGCGGGGCGGAGCCGTCCTTCAGGTCGTCCGACCAGACCCGGCCCCAGTAGACCTCGTAGGCCATCGACATCCGGGTGTCCCAGTCGAGGTCCATGTCCAGGACGACGTTGTCGCCCTTGCGCAGGCCCGCCTCCTTGGCCACGCCCACCGCCTGGTACTTGCGGGCCTTGGCGTGCGGCTCGGAGACGTTGTCGGTGACGGCGACCGTCGCGTAGGCGGCGAACAGCGTCACGCACCCCACCACCGCGGCCACCACCCGGCGCCCGCCGGCCACCCGCAGCAGCAGGCAGGCGCCCAGCACCGCCAGCGCGCCGAAGCTCGTCCGGACCATGTGCAGGTCGTCCCAGGTCGAGGCCAGGAACATCGCGTCCGGCACCGTCCACGGACTGACCCAGAGCTTGAGCGCGGCGCCCGCGTACGCGCCGACCGACAGCTGGATGATCCCGATCGCCGCCACGCCGGCCAGCGCCGTCCACAGCAGCGCGCGGACCCCGGCCCGCCACAGCGCGGCCAGGCCGACCACCATGAACATCGGCACCAGCACCGCGCAGTACCGGGCGTACACCCAGTTGTCGGTCCGGTCGTTGTCCGCCAGCCCGGCCGCCGAGGCCAGCGCGGTGCCGAACAGCAGGGCCACCATGGTGAAGGCCACCACCCGCTCGGCCACCGTGTACCGGCGCCGGAACACGACCACCACGCACAGCACCAGGGCGACCGCCCCGAAGCCGTACGTCGAGGTCATGAAGTACCAGAGCTGCCCGAAGGTGCGGGCGATGATCGTGCCGATGTACTTGCTGTCCCCGAGGTTCTCGAAGACCTTGTTGCCGACGGTGCTCGGCGGCACGTCCTTGAACTGGTTCTCGACGAAGCGCGCCAGCAGCTTCGCGCCCAGGTACGACAGCCCGAGCCCGCCGACGCCGGCCAGCGAGGCGAGCCGCGGCGCCCAGCCGACGGCCAGCACCACCACCAGGACCAGCGCGGTCAGCGCCACGACCACGCCGCCGCGGTCGTGGGTGGCCATCGAGAAGCCGGCCGCCAGGCCCGTCCCGGCCGCGTACAGCGCGCGGCGGCGCGTCGGGCCGGGCGAGAGCCAGCCGTGCATCGCGAGCAGCCAGGCCAGCAGGATCACCGGGAGCACGGTGTCCGACATCACGAACTGGGAGTAGAAGACCACCGGCGGCACCAGCGCCACGGCGGCGCCCACCAGGTACGCGTGCGGCCGGGACAGGCCCACCCGGCGCGCCGCCGCCACGGCGAGCGGGAACACCAGCGCGTTGAGCAGCGCGTTGATGCCCATGATCAGGTGGTACGCGGCGGCCGGGGTGTCGGCGATCCGCAGCGCCGGCGAGATCAGCAGCGGGTACCCGCCGGGGATCACCACGCCGACCGGCATCTCGGTGGTCGGCCGCCCGGCCAGCACCCGCGCGATCACCAGGTAGGAGTCCTCGTCGGCGTGCACCGACGGGAAGTAGTTGTGGATCGACAGCACCAGGCGGAACGCCACCTGGCCGCCGTACCCGAGCAGCAGGACCACCGCCCAGAACCAGCGGTGGGCGGCGAGCGCCCGCAGCCGGGGCGGCACGACCAGGGCCCGGGTGGCGGGCGCGCTCCCGCCGCCTTCCTCACCCCGGCCCGGCCCGTCGGACGTGTGGGCAGAGTCGATCAGCGGCTGCACCGAGACACTTCCCTACTTGTATGAGTTGACGATCTCGTCATGGCCGGCTCCGGACGGCGCGCCACGGTTCCCACCACTCGTCGAAGCGCATCGGCAGTGTGCCACGCGGTGATCGGCCGGAGCCAACGCGCTCCTCCCCCGTTGACGACAACGGCCCGTACGGGAACGGTGGTTCGGCCCGTGCGGATCCCCCGACCGAGGTGCTGGCAGAATCGCGGTGTCCGGCCACCGAAACCACACACCGCCCCCGCATCCGAACCGCTGCGGGAGAGCAGAAGGACCGAACAGTGACGACGAGCGTCCAGCCCGCCCCCGCCGAGGGCAGGCATCAGGGCATACCGCCCAGTCAGAGGAGACGGGCCGCCGCTCTTCGCCTCCCCGCCGTCCTCTGGACCGCGGAGATCCTGACCGCGGCCACGGCGGCGCTGCTGATGACCGGGCTGGCCTGGTCCGTCCGGCTGAACCCCATGTCGAGGGTCGGCCAGGTCAGCGGCCTCGCCGCGCTCCAGCTCCGGCTCCTGCTGCTGATCGGCGTCGTCGTCCTGGTCCTGGTGCCGGCGATGCGCCGCTGGGCGGACCTCCCGGTGCGGTTCGCCGCCGCCGCGGTTGCCGGCCTGTCCTCCGGCGTCCTGGCTGCCGGCATCTCGCTCGCGCTGCGCGACACCAACTGGCCGCTGTACGCCCAGCAGGGCGACTCCGGCAGCCTCCAGGCCTGGGTCGGCGCCCTGATGGACGGCAAGTCCCTCGACGGCGCCTACCCGCCGCTGTTCCCGCACATCGTCGCCTTCGTCGCCGAGCACGTCACCCACGGGCAGGTCGGCTACGCGCTCAAGCTCGTCGACCTGCTGTTCGTCGCGATGCTCGGCCCGCTCGCCTACCTGTCCTGGCGCCTGCTGCTGCCCCCGCTCTGGGCGCTCGGGATCGGCGTCACCGCCGCCCTGCCGATGGCGCAGCCGTACAAGCCGTACACCACCTTCGTGCTCGTCGCCTTCCTCCCCGTGCTGGCGAAGCTGATGCAGCTCCTCCAGCGCGCCCCGGAGCTCCCGCGCCGCACCGCGGCCGTCCGCGGCGCCGTGCTCGGCCTCGGGATCGGGCTGCTGTTCCTCCTCTACTCCGGCTGGTTCGTGTGGTCCGCGGCCGGAGTGGTGGTGCTCACCGTGGTGCTGCTGCTGCGCGCCCGCCGGACCGGCGGCACCCGCGGCCTGCTCAACGGCCTGTGCGCGATCGGCGCCGCCGGCGGGGTCTTCCTGCTCGTCTCCGGCGTCTACCTGGTCCGGCTGCTCGGCTCCGCGGGCAGCACCATCGACCGGTACTGCTACTTCGACACCTACACCGAGCCGACCTACTTCGCGATGTGGCGCGACGACCTCCCCGGCACCGACGGCCAGAGCACCTGGCCGGTCCCCGGGGAGATCGGCGGGGTCGGCCTCTTCACGATCCTGCTGCTGGTCGGCCTGGGCGTGGCGCTGGCCCTCGGGATCGGCCGGACCACCGTCCTGACCGCCGCCGCCTGCACCGCGAGCGCCCTGCTGATGCGCTACTGGTACGCCTCCCACATGGAGCGCGACCAGGCCGTCATGCTCTACCCGCGCACCAGCGCCCAGCTGCTCTACTGCCTGCTGGTCCTCGTCGGCCTGGCGTGCTACCTGGTCGTCCGCCGCCGCCAGGGCCCCGCCGCGGCCCCCGCCGCCGAGTCGGCCGAGGACACCGGCCGCCGGCTGCCGCTGCGCCTCAACCCGCGCAGTGTGGCCGTCGGCGCCATCTGCGCGCTGGGCCTGCTCTTCGGCATGGCCGGCTCCGCCACCGCCAGCAAGTACATGCCGGACCCGCACTGGGGCCCCGGCGCGCTGGCCTGGATCGCGCAGAGCACCGCCGACACCAAGGGGCACTGCTCGCGCTACGCGCCCAACGGCCAGTGCAAGCAGCCGCGGGACATCAGCGACCTGCTCGTGCCGCTGCCCGACCCCGGGAAGCTGATGTGCCCGAAGGTCAACCCGTACCCGCCCCGGCAGCCCGACCCGCTGGGCCCCTCAGGCTTCGGCGAGTAGCCCCGGCGGGCCGCCCGCGAACGCCACTGGGCCGGTAGTCCGAACTCGGACTACCGGCCCAGTGCCGTACCAGTGGGTGCGAGCGGTCAGTGCCGGTCGCCGCCGGTCAGCGCGTGGCGGACCAGCACCTTGGCGCCGGCCCGCTCGCCGCGCTTCAGGGCGCCCGGCAGCATGGTCAGCGCGTGCAGGCGCGAGGCGCTGCGGAACCGGGCCGCACGGGCGGCCTTCGGCCAGCCGCGGGCGTCCATCCGCTCCGCCACCGCGTTGAAGTACCGCTCCGCCTCGGTGAACCGGGTGCCGGAGAAGGCCTGCACCGAGGACTCGCTGACGGCGTGCCGCCGGTACTGGAAGACGACGGTGGTGTTGTCCACCAGCATCTGCTCGCCGCGCTCCAGCAGGTCGACGACCAGGGCCAGGTCCTGGATCACCGAGTACTCGTCGCGGAAGTTGACCGCGCGCAGCGCCTCGCCCCGCCAGCAGATCGACGGGAAGTAGAGCCAGTTGCCGCGCAGCACGCTCGCGGCCAGCTCCTCGCCGCCCATCAGCCGCCGGCCCTTGACGGTCGGCGCGTAGATCTTCTCCTTGACGTTGTCCGCCAGGCCGGAGCGGCTGACCTCGCCGTTGCCGTCGATGACCTCGACGCCCGGCTGCACCATGCCCAGGTCCGGGTTGTCCTTGACGATCGCCCGGACGGTCTCCAGGTAGTGCGGGTGCAGCAGGTCGTCGCAGCCCATGATGACCACGTGGTCGGCCGTGGACAGCTCCACGCACTTCTGGAAGTTCTTGGTGATGCCGAGGTTGTGCTCGTTGCGCAGGTAGCTCACCCGGTCGTCGCCGAGCGAGGCGAACCAGCCCGGGACGTCCGGCTCCTTGCCGTCGTCTATGACGGTCAGCCGGAAGTCCCGGTCGGTCTGCGCGAGGATGCTCCGCACCGCGGCCTGCATCAGTGCCACGTCGCCGTAGTACGGCAGCATGAACTCGAAGGTCGCCACGGGATCAGGCCTTGCTGCGGTCGACCGGCGCCGAGACCGGCAGGTCCAGGTCGAAGCGCTCCTCGTTCAGACGGGCGCCCTCGTTGATCGCCACGGTCCGCGCCAGGTCGGTGAGCTTCTTCTCCAGCGAGCGGAAGCGCAGGAAGGTGTTCAGGGTCAGGAAGCCCATCCCCAGCACCATCCCGTACAGCACCAGGTCGGTGCCGCGGCCGACGCCGAGCTGGTGGGCCAGCCAGGTCACGTCGGTGGGACGCAGCACCGCGTAGATGTTCACGACCACGAAGACCGAGAACGCGATGCGCTTCCAGGCGCGGGTGTTGGCACGGTCCCAACGCCGGATGAACATGAAGGCGAGAGTGACCGAGCCGAGAATGAGAACCAGCTGGATCCAGAAGAATTTCATCGGCGGCTACGCTCCCGCAGCGAGATGTCGAAGATGATGTTGACGCCGTTGATCAGGGACTGACCCTTGGCGCGTGAGTAGTCGGTGTACAGGATGTCCACCGGGAGTTCGGCGACCCGGAGGTCCGAGCCGGCGAGGAAGCTGACGATCTCCGACGCGTGCGCCATGCCGTTCATGGTGATCCGCAGCCGGCCGGCGGCCTCGCGGTTCAGCACGCGCAGACCGTTGTGGGCGTCGGTCAGCTTGAGCTTGCGAGCGGTCGGGCTGACGGTCGCCGCGGTGCGCAGGACGACCCGCTTGATCCACGGCACCTGCCCGTTCTGCTCGATGAAGCGCGAGCCGAGGACGACGTCCGTGTCGCCCTCCCGCAGCAGGGCGACCATCTTCTCGACGTCGGCGGTCTGGTGCTGGCCGTCCGCGTCGAAGGTGGCGAAGTACTTGGCGCCCGGCTGGGCCAGGGCGTAGGCGAGGCCGGTCTGGAGGGCGGCACCCTGGCCGAGGTTGACCGGGTGGCGCACCAGGTGCGCGCCCGTCTCCATGATGTGCTTGGCCGAGTCGTCGCCGCTGCCGTCATCGACGACCACGATGTTCGGGAACGTCTTTCGCGCCCCCTCCACAACGTCGGCGATCACCTGGCCCTCGTTGTAGGCCGGGATCACCAGCCAAACATCGTCGTACTGGGACACGGAGGCTCCATGAATGGGGTCTGGCCCGCGCTGCTGCGCGGCGATCTGAAGATGAGGGGCGGACACGGTCAGTCACCGGCCGTCCGGCTGCTCAACACCGCGGCGTTCGGGTCCCCCGACTGCTGGACGAGGCCGGCGGAGTTCGTCGCCGAACGGGCGAAACTCTGCCTCAGGACCGCCAGCATACCGAGGACGGTGGCCACGGAACCCGCCGTGTACGCAACGACCACGCGGGTGGACACGTCGCCCGGCATGAAGGTGATCGCGGCGAGGACCGCCGTGCCGACCGCCCAGCAGAGCAGCTGAAGGTTGTGCCGCTTGAATACCATCAGCGCCTGGCCGAGCACCATCGCGAACATGTACGCCACGGTTCCGGCGGACATCCAGAAGAAGTCGAGGCAGCCGAGCACCGGCTTGGCGCCGAACAGCACCTGGATCAGCCAGGGGCCGAGGGCGACCGCCGGGATGCCGCCGAGCACGCCGAGCCCGCCCACCACGGCGCCGATCTTCTTGAGCATCCCGGTGAAGGCGGCCCGGTCCCCGACCGCGATCGCGGCGGAGAGGCCGTTCAGCAGCGAGGCCTGGAGCGAGCCGAAGACGAACAGCGGCACCCGGGCCAGCACCAGCGCGTTGAGCAGGGCGGCGATCAGCGCGGAGTCGGAGGGCGCGAGCAGCTTGGTGCTCACCACGGCCGCGTTCACCACGACCTGGGAGAGCAGCGTCGAGCAGATCAGCAGGCCGAGCCCGGAGCAGAGTTCGGACCAGCCGACCTGCTCGCCGGGCTTCACCGCGCGCAGCAGCGGCGGCAGCGTGACGATCGTGGCGATGATCGGCGCGACGGCCAGGATCAGGCTGAACGCGAGCGCCGAGTGCACACCGGCCACGGCGAAGGCGAAGGCCAGGCCGATCCGCAGGCCGCCGTCCAGGCCGAGCTGGGTGCCGTACGCGCCGAAGCGGCCGAGGCCGGCCAGCACGCCGCGGGTGAGGTAGCAGACGGCCATGCCGGTGAAGGCCCCGCCGAGCGCCAGCACCAGCGAGCGGTCGCCGTGGAACATCGACCGGGCGATCGGGCCGGAGGCGGCGCCGAGGGCGACCAGGGTCGCCGCGAGGATCCCGCCGGTGAGCAGGGTCGCCCGGCGCAGCACCGGCGCGGCGCCGTGGCCGAGCGCCGCGCGCGCCGAGACGATCCGGGTGAGCTCCTGCTCGATCGGGAAGAAGACGCCGATGCCGACCGACATCACGATCGTCCACAGCAGCGAGACGTTCGCCATGTCGTCGACCGACAGGCTGTGGCCCGCCACTCCGAGGTGGATGTAGGAGGCGGCACCCAGTACGACGGTGCCGCCGGCCACCGCCAGGGTTCCCGGCGGTAGCGCGGCAGCCACCTTCGTCAGTGCGTTCTTCACTGAGGTCTGTCGCTCTCCGTGGTCCGGGCCGTGGCGGCCAGTTCGGCGAAGACGGGCGTGGCCAGGGCCTCGGCCAGCATGGTCCGCCACTCGGGCAGCGGCGCCAGCCCGGCGGCGGCCCAGCGGTCGTGGGCCAGCACGCTGAAGGCGGGGCGGGCGGCCGGGCGGACGAAGGCCTCCGACGTGGTCGGGCGGATCCGCTCCGGGTCCAGCCCGCTCAGCGCGTAGGTCTCGCGGGCCAGTCCGCACCAGGTGGTCCGGCCGCTCGCGGTGCCGTGGTAGACCCCGGCCGGGGCCTGCCCGGCGAGCGCGGCCCGGCCGAGCTCGACCAGGCGGCCGGCCAGCGCGTACGACCAGGTCGGCTGGCCGTGCTGGTCGTCCACCACGTCCAGGGTGTCGCGCTGGGCGGCGAGCTTGAGCATGGTGGCCACGAAGTTCGGGCCGTGCTCGCCGTACAGCCAGGCGGTGCGCACGACGTAGCCGTGCTCGGGGAGCAGTTCGGCGACCGCCCGCTCCCCCACCAGCTTGCCGCGGCCGTACGCGTTCACCGGCGCGGTCGGGGCGTCCTCCGGGCAGGGCTCGGTGGCGTCGCCCGGCAGGACGTAGTCGGTGGAGACGTGCAGCAGCCGCGCGCCGCTCTTGGCGCAGGCCTCGGCCAGGTGGCGCACACCGGTGCCGTTGACGGCGGTGGCGGCGTCCTCCTCGGCCTCCGCGGCGTCGACGTTCGTCCACGCGGCGCAGTTGACCACGATGTCGTGGCCCTCGACGGCGGCCTGGACGGCCGCCGGGTCGGTGATGTCGAGGTCCGCCCGGCGCAGCGCGGTGATCTCGGCGGTCCCGTCGGCGCCCAGCACCGAGAGCAGGTCCTGCCCGAGCATCCCGGCCGCGCCGGTGACCAGCCAGCGCACGGGCGCGGCGGCGTTCGCGGTCACTTGGCCAGGGCCGCCTTCTGCTTCAGCGGCTCCCACCAGGCGCGGTTCTCGCGGTACCACGCGATGGTCGCGGCGAGGCCGTCCTCGAAGCGGACCTGCGGCTCGTAGCCGAGCTCCTCACGGATCTTGCTGATGTCGATCGAGTAGCGGAGGTCGTGGCCCTTGCGGTCCTCGACGTGCTCGACCATGTCCCAACCCGCGCCGGCGGCCTCCAGCAGCAGGCCGGTCAGCTCCTTGTTGGTGGCCTCGGTGCCGCCGCCGATGTTGTAGACCTCACCCGCGCGGCCGCCGCGCATGACCAGCTCGATGCCCCGGCAGTGGTCCGAGACGTGCAGCCAGTCGCGGACGTTGCCACCGTCGCCGTACAGCGGCACCTTCTTGCCGTCGATCAGGTTGGTGGTGAACAGCGGGATGACCTTCTCCGGGAACTGGTAGTGCCCGTAGTTGTTGGAGCAGCGGGTCACCACGACGTCCATGCCGTGGGTGCGGTGGTACGCCAGCGCCAGCAGGTCGGAGGAGGCCTTGGAGGCCGAGTACGGGGAGTTCGGCTCCAGCGGCCAGGTCTCGGTCCAGGAGCCCTCGCTGATCGAGCCGTACACCTCGTCGGTGGAGATGTGCACGAAGCGGCCGACGCCGTGCTTGCGCGCGGCGTCGAGCAGGACCTGGGTGCCGACGACGTTGGTCAGCACGAACGGGCCCGCACCGGCGATCGAGCGGTCCACGTGGGACTCGGCGGCGAAGTGCACCACCACGTCGTGGCCCGGCATGACCTGGTCGACGGCGTCCGCGTCGCAGATGTCGCCCTGGACGAAGGTGTAGCCCTTGTGGTCGGCCACCGGGGCGAGGTTCTCCAGGACGCCCGAGTAGGTGAGCTTGTCAAAGACCGTGATCCGGGCGTTCTCGTCAGCCCCGAGGAGCTGACGGACGAACTCCGAACCGATGAACCCGGCGCCGCCGGTCACGAGGATGCGCATAATGCGCGTAGTCTACCGCCGCCCGAACGCCCCTCCGACCCGGCCCCTCCCGCGTTCACCGATCTCGAATAGGGTGCTCCCATGCGTGGAATCCTCCTGGCCGGCGGCACCGGCTCGCGGCTGTGGCCCCTGACCCGTGCGGTGTCGAAGCAGCTCCTCCCGGTCTTCGACAAGCCGATGATCTACTACCCCCTCTCGACCCTCGTGATGGCCGGGATAAGCGAAATCCTGATCATCACCACCCCGAACGACCGGGACCAGTTCGAACGGCTGCTGGGCGACGGTTCCCAGTTCGGCCTGAAGCTGCAGTACGCCGTCCAGGAGAAGCCCGAGGGCATCGCCCAGGCCTTCGTGCTCGGCGCGGACTTCATCGGCGACGAGCCGGTGGCCCTGATCCTCGGCGACAACATCTTCCACGGCACCGGCCTGGGCACCTCGCTCACCGAGCACTCCGACATCAAGGGCGGCCGGGTCTTCGCCTACCCCGTGGCCGACCCGACCGCGTACGGCGTGGTCGAGTTCGACGAGAGCGGCCAGGTCATCTCCATCGAGGAGAAGCCGACCGAGCCCAAGTCCCGCTACGCCGTCCCCGGCCTGTACTTCTACGACAACCGGGTCGTCGAGATCGCCCGCACCCTGGAGCCGAGCGCCCGCGGCGAGCTGGAGATCACCGCCGTCAACGACGCCTACCTGCGCACCGGCGACCTGCACGTGACGACCCTCGACCGCGGCACCGCCTGGCTGGACACCGGCACGTTCGTGTCGATGGTCCAGGCCTCGGAGTTCGTCCGGGTCATCGAGGAGCGCCAGGGCTTCAAGATCGGCTGCATCGAGGAGGCCGTCTGGCGGGCCGGGCTGATCGACGACGCCCAGCTGCGCGAGCTCGCCGAGCCGCTGCTGAAGAGCGGCTACGGCCAGTACCTGGTGGACCTGCTCGACGAGGCGGCCGCCAAGTGAAGTTCCGCGAGCTCTCCATCGAGGGCGCCTTCGAGATCACCCCGCAGGTGCACGGCGACGCCCGCGGCCACTTCACCGAGTGGTACCGCTTCGACCTCCTCGCCGAGGTCGTCGGCCACCCGCTGGACCTGGCCCAGGCCAACCTGTCGCTGTCCGCCAAGGACGTCGTCCGCGGCATCCACTTCGCCGACGTCCCGCCCGGCCAGGCCAAGTACGTGGCCTGCACCCGCGGCGCGGTGCTGGACGTCATCGTCGACCTGCGGGTCGGCTCGCCGTCCTTCGGCAAGTGGGAGTTCGTCCGGCTGGACGACACCGAGCGCACGGCCGTCTACATCCCGGAGGGCCTCGGCCACGGCTTCTGCGCCCTGAGTGACGACGCCACGCTGACCTACCTCTGCTCGGCGACGTACAACCCGACCGGCGAGCACGGCGTGCACCCGCTGGACCCGGACCTCGGCATCGAGTGGCCGACCGACGCCCCGCAGCTCTCGGCCCGTGACGCGGTCGCGCCCACCCTCGCGGAGGCGCTCGCCACCGGCCTGCTGCCGGACTACCAGGCCTGCAAGGCCTACACGGACTCGCTGAAGCAGCAGTAACGGCGGAGCCCGACCCACGGAGGGGACGCGTGCAGCGG
>NZ_JBHVEU010000004.1:0-55761 GCF_042802075.1 Kitasatospora sp. NPDC057518 | reverse complement strand
CCCCACTGGGGAGCCCGGCCTCTCGCCGTTGTGTGCTCGGACCGTCAGGCGTCGACCAGCTGCTCGCTGGGCAGCTCGACGTGGGCGCCCAGGTCGCGCAGCTTGTCCATGAAGTTCTCGTAGCCGCGGTTGATCAGGTCGATGCCGTGCACGGTCGAGGTGCCCTCGGCCGCCAGCGCCGCGATCAGGTACGAGAAGCCGCCGCGCAGGTCCGGGATGACCAGCTCGGAGCCGATCAGCTTGGACGGGCCGGAGACGACCGCGGAGTGCAGGAAGTTGCGGGCCCCGAAGCGGCACGGGGTGCCGCCCAGGCACTCGCGGTAGAGCTGGATGTGCGCGCCCATCTGGTTCAGCGCGCCGGTGAAGCCGAGCCGCGACTCGTACACCGTCTCGTGGACGATGGACAGGCCGGTGGCCTGGGTCAGCGCGACCACCAGCGGCTGCTGCCAGTCGGTCTGGAAGCCCGGGTGCACGTCGGTCTCCAGGGCGATCGCCTTGAGCTCGCCGCCGGGGTGCCAGAAGCGGATGCCCTCGTCGTCCACCTCGAAGGCGCCGCCGACCTTCCGGAAGGTGTTCAGGAAGGTCATCATCTCCAGCTGGCGGGCGCCGCGGACGTAGATGTCGCCCTTGGTCGCCAGCGCCGCGCAGGCCCAGGAGGCGGCCTCCAGGCGGTCCGGCAGCGCGCGGTGGTTGTAGCCGTTCAGCTCGTCCACACCGGTGATCAGGATCGTCCGGTCGGTGCCCAGGGTGATGATCGCGCCCATCTTCTGCAGCACGCAGATCAGGTCGACGATCTCCGGCTCGATGGCCGCGTTGCGCAGCTCGGTGACGCCCTCGGCGAGCACCGCCGTGAGCAGCACCTGCTCGGTCGCGCCGACCGAGGGGTAGGGCAGCTCGATCTTGGTGCCGCGCAGCCGCTGCGGGGCCACCAGGTAGGTGCCCTGCGGGTGCTTCTCGATGCTGGCGCCGAACTGGCGCAGCACCTCGAAGTGGAAGTCGACGGGGCGGCCGCCGATGTCGCAGCCGCCCAGGCCGGGGATGAAGGCGTGGCCGAGGCGGTGCAGCAGCGGGCCGCAGAACAGGATCGGGATCCGCGAGGAGCCGGCGTGCGCGTCGATGTCCGCGACGTTGGCGCTCTCGACGTGCGAGGGGTCGAGGATCAGCTCGCCGTCCTCGTCACCGGTGCGCACGGTCACGCCGTGCAGCTGCAGCAGGCCGCGGACCACCTTGACGTCGCGGATGTCCGGGACGTTGCGCAGTCTGCTGGGGCCCTGCCCGAGGAGGGCGGCGACCATGGCCTTGGGCACCAGGTTCTTCGCTCCGCGGACGCGGATCTCGCCTTCGAGCGGGTTTCCGCCGTGGACCAGCAGGACGTCGTCGGTCATCGTTCTCGCAATCCGGGGTGCCAGAGGAGTCGGGGGGAGGGCTCCGGGAGAGAGCCGGTGGTGGACCGGTCGTACGGGCGCGTTCGGGCCCCCGGCGAAACCGAGTCGGCACCGTATAAAGGCGTCCACCAGACGTAGATGGTAGTAGGCGTGCCGTTGGTTCCCGTGAGCCTCTCCCGTGATGGTGCTCTCTCCGGGCCCGGGCCCGCCCCCCGGTACGGCCGTACGGGTGTTCGTGGGCGTGGCCGTTTCCGGGCGTTGCGGTGTCCGAGCGGTGCGGTTCTGCGGGATCATGTGGGCATGACGGCGGCCCATTCGCACGGAGGCCGGTCCCACACCGGCCGTCTGCTCGTCGCGACGCCCCTGCTCACCGACCCGAACTTCGCGCGGGCGGTGGTGCTGCTCCTCGACCACGACGTCGAGGGGGCGCTCGGCGTGGTCCTGAACCGGCCGACGCCGGTCGAGGTGGGCAGTGTGCTGGACGGCTGGAACAGACTCGTCGGACAGCCGGCCGTGGTCTTCCAGGGCGGCCCGGTGGCGCTGGACTCGGCGCTCGGCCTCGCGGTGGCGCCGGGGGAGCCGGGCACCGGCGAGCCGCTCGGCTGGCGCCGGGTGCACGGCGCGATCGGCCTGGTGGACCTGGAGGCGCCGCCCGAGGTGCTGGCCGGCGAGCTGGGCAGCCTGCGGATCTTCGCCGGGTACGCCGGGTGGTCGCCCGGGCAGCTGGAGGCGGAGCTGGAGAGCGGCGCCTGGTACCTGGTGGACTGCGAGCCGGGGGACGTCTCCAGCCCCGAGCCGGAGCGGCTCTGGCGCTCGGTGCTGCGCCGCCAGCGCGGCCCGCTCGCCCTGCTGGCGACCTACCCGGACGACCCGACGATGAACTGAGCCGACCGGCCCGGAGCCGCGACACTGGCCGGGTTTCCGGAGGCGCCCATAGACTTGGCACCCATGAGCACTCTTGAGCCCGAGCGCGGCCTCGGCACCGGCACCCTGGTCGAGCCCGTCCCGCAGGTGTCCCACGGGGACGGCGACCACGAGCGCTTCGCGCACTACGTCCAGAAGGACAAGATCATGGAGAGCGCGCTCTCGGGGTCCCCCGTGGTGGCGCTCTGCGGCAAGGTGTGGGTGCCCGGTCGCGACCCGAAGAAGTACCCGGTCTGCCCGATGTGCAAGGAGATCTACGACGGCATCGGCAAGCCGCAGGGCGGCGACGGCGACAAGAAGTAGTCCGCGGCGCCCCGCACAACGCCGTTTTGCATAGCACCAGGGTTCCCCTGGTGGTCTATGCCAATCGTCGGGGCGTGGGCAGGATGTCGGAATGGACCTCATTCCCGCACCTTCGAGTGCCGCCCGCCGCCCGGACGAGGACTATCCGCTCGACGCCGCCACCACGCTGACCGCACCCCCCGCGCTGGCCGACGCCGAGCGCTGGCTGCGGGCCACGCTCTCCGCCGCCACCGGGCTGCCGCTCGGCCCGGGCCGGCCGGGCGCGGGCATCGAGCTGGTCCAGGACGGGACGCTCGCCGCCGAGGCGTACCGGATCACGGTGCGCCCCGGCCACGCCCTGCTCGCCGCGGGCGGCCCGGCCGGCGCGCTGTGGGGCGCGCAGACCCTGCGGCAGCTGCTCGGGCCGGACGCCTACCGCCGCTCGCCGCTGCGCCACGACGGCTGGGTGCTGCCCGGCGCCGACATCGAGGACGCCCCCCGGTTCGGCTGGCGCGGCGCGCTGCTCGACGTCGCCCGGCACTTCCTGCCCAAGGCGGACGTGCTGCGCTTCGTCGACCTGCTGGCCGCGCACAAGCTCAACGTGCTGCACCTGCACCTGACCGACGACCAGGGGTGGCGGGTCGAGATCAAGCGCTACCCGAGGCTGACCGCGCGCGGTTCCTGGCGGGACCGCTCGATGGTCGGGTACCGGGCCGGACAGCGCCGCGACGACCGCCCGCACGGCGGCTTCTACACCCAGGACGACCTGCGCGAGATCGTCGCCTACGCGGCCGCCCGCGGGATCACCGTCGTCCCGGAGATCGACCTGCCCGGCCACACCCAGGCCGCCGTCGCCGCCTACCCCGAACTGGGCAACACCGACGTGGTGGACACCGCCGCGCTCGGGGTGTGGACCGACTGGGGGGTGAGCCACAACGTGCTCAACGCCTCCGAGGAGACCCTGCGCTTCTTCGAGGGCGTGCTGGAGGAGGTCCTGGAGCTCTTCCCGTCCGAGTTCGTCCACCTCGGCGGCGACGAGTGCCCCAAGGAGCAGTGGAAGGACAGCGCCGCCGCGCAGGCGAGGATCCGCGAGCTGGGCCTGGCCAACGAGGACGAACTGCAGAGCCACCTGATCCGGCACTTCGACCGCTGGCTGGCCGAGCGCGGCCGCCGGCTGATCGGCTGGGACGAGATCCTGGAGGGCGGGCTCGCGCCCGGCGCCGCGGTCTCCTCCTGGCGCGGCTTCGGCGGCGGGATCGCCGCCGCGAAGGCCGGGCACGACGTGGTGATGTGCCCCGAGCAGCACGTCTACTTCGACCACCGGCAGGCGGACGGGCCGGACGAGCCGATCCCGGTCGGCTTCGTGCGCACGCTGGAGGACGTCTACCGGTTCGAGCCCGTCCCGAAGCAGCTGGACGAGGCCGCCGCCCGGCACGTGATCGGCACCCAGGCCAACCTGTGGAGCGAGTTCATGGACAGCGCCCGGGACATCGACTACCGGGCCTTCCCCCGGCTGGTCGCCTTCGCCGAGGTCGCCTGGTCCGCGCTGCCCGCCGAGCCGGCCGAGCGGGACTTCGCCGGTTTCGAGCGGCGGCTGACGACCCACCTGAAGGCGCTGGACGCGCTCGGCGTCGAGTACCGCCCGGCCGACGGGCCGCACCCGTGGCAGCGCTGGCCCGCCCCGGCCGGCCGGCCGATCGAGGGCCCGCCGCCGGTCCGTTAGGGCGTGTCCCGGGGGCCCTTTCCGGGGTCGCCGGGACCCCCGTGACACGCCCCGGTCGTGCTGACCGGGAACTTCTGAGCGGTCATCGGACGTCAAGAACTGATGAACATCTGCCCTGGCCCGGAGCGGGTCAGGGCAGATACCGCCCGGTATCGGTCCCAATCGGGCAGCCCCGTTCACCGGCCCCGAAATGATCATCGAGCATTGTGTGCCAGAGTTGCCCAACCCGGCCCGATCGCCCGTACCCTACGGGCCAGGCCGGGCTGCTGACGCAGGACGGCACGGCCGCAGGCCGGCGGGCGGCAGGCGATCGATGAGCAAGTGGAGCACGGTGGGACCCAGGTGAACCGGACGATCATGCTGCCGGCCTCCCTCGACGAGGCCGTCGACGCGCTGGCCGCCGCTCCGGCCGCGGTACCGGTGGCCGGAGCCACCGACCTGATGGAGGCCGTCAACGCCGGCCGGTTGCGCCCCGCCGCCCTGGTCGGCCTCGGCCGGATCACCGAACTGCGGGGCTGGCGCTACGAGGACGGCGGCACCGCCGTACTCGGCGCCGGACTCACCCACGCCCGGATGGACCGCCCCGACTTCGCCGCGCTCATCCCCGCGCTCGCCGACGCCGCCCGCACCGCCGGCCCGCCGCAGGTCCGCAACGTCGGCACCCTCGGCGGGAACATCGTCACCGCCGCCCCGGCCGGCGACACCCTCCCGGTGCTCACCGCGCTGGAGGCCGGCGTCACCCTGACCCGGGCCGGGGGCACCCGCGAGGTGCCGGTCAGTCACCTGCTCACCGGACTCGACCCGGTGCGCCCCGGCGAACTGCTCACCTGGGTGCGCGTCCCGCTGCTGCACGCCCCGCAGGTCTTCCTCAAGGCCACCGGCCGCAGCGGCCCGGCCCGCGCCACCGCCTCCGTCGCCCTCGTCCTCGACCCGGCCAGGCGCTCGGTGCGCTGCGCCGTCGGGGCCGTCGCGCCGGTGCCGCTGCGCCCGCTGGAGGCCGAGGCCTGGGTCGCCGGCTGCATCGACTGGGACGGCAGCCGGGAGATCGACCCGGCCGCGACCGCCGCCTTCGGCGAGTACGTGGCCGCCGCCTGCGTCCCCGACGACTACGGCGCCGAGGGCGCCTGGGAGGCCGTGACCGAGGGGCCGACAGCGGCCGCCGTTCGGCTGCGGCGTACCGTATCGGTGCTGGCCCGACGGGCGCTGGGAAGGGTGCTGAAGTGACCACAGACCCCATCGAGACCCTCGACGCCGACCCGCTCGGCCTCTCCCCGCAGGTCAGCCGCGAGCTGCGCCCGTGCGCCTCGTACACGCTGCGGGTCAACGGTTTCGAACGGCCCGTCACCGACGCCTGGATCGGCGAGAGCCTGCTCTACGTGCTGCGCGAGCGGCTCGGCCTGGCCGGCGCCAAGGACGGCTGCGAGCAGGGCGAGTGCGGGGCCTGCTCGGTGCAGGTGGACGGCCAGCTGGTGGCCGGCTGCCTGGTGCCCGCCGCGCTGGCCGCCGACAGCGAGATCAACACCGTCGAGGGCCTGTCGGCCGCCGGCGGCGCGAGCGCCGTCCAGCAGGCGCTGGCCGCCTCCGGCGCCGTCCAGTGCGGCTACTGCACCCCCGGCATGGCGATGGCGGTGCACGACCTGCTCCAACGCAACCACCGGCCCACCGAGGTGGAGGCCCGTCAGGCCCTGTGCGGCAACCTCTGCCGCTGCACCGGCTACCGGGGCGTGCTGGCCGCCGTCCAGACCGTCGCGGACGCCCGCGCGCTGGAGGCCGAGCAGGCGGAGGAGGCCGCCGAGGCCGCCGCCGCGCAGGCCGCCGCCGAGGCGCCGGCCGAGCCGGTCGCCGAGCCGGTCGCCGAGCCGCCCGCCGCACGGCCGGCGGAGGCGCCGATCGAGCCCGGGCAGGCCGTCGAGCCGCCGGTCTACGCCGACGCCGGGGACTGGATCGAGCACGTCCCGCAGCAGGCCGTCGAGCAGCAGCCCGTCCCGCAGCAGCCCGTCCCGCAGCAGCCCGTCGAGCAGCACGCCGTCCCGCAGCACGCCGTCGGGCAGCCGGGCGTCGGGCCGGCCCCGGCCGGAGTGCCGTACGGCGACCCCCAGGGCGGCTACGACACCGGCGTGTACGACACCACCGTGCTGGCCCCGATCCGGGACGCCATCCCCGCCCAGGCCGCCGACGAGCAGGTGTACTACCCGCCGCAGGGCTACCCCGAGCAGCCCTACCAGGCCACCCCCGCGCACGGCACCTACCTGCCCTACCCGGACGGCCACCAGCAGCAGAACGGCTACGACACCGGGTACGACGCCCCGGTCTACGAGCCCACCCCGGCGCACGGCACCCCGCTGCCCGGCGCCGGCTACGACGGCACGCCGCCGCACGGCACGCCCGCGCACGGCACCCCGCTGCCCGGCACCGGCTACGACGGCACGCCGCCGCACGGCACGCCCGCGCACGGCACCCCGCTGCCCGGCACCGTTTACGACGGCACGCCGCCGCACGGCACCCCGTACCCCGCTCCGCACCCGCACGGTGCCCCGGCCGAGGGCGGCGCCCCGGCCGGTGTCCCGTACGGGGCCACCCCCGCCCACGGCATCCGGCTCCCCGAGGACGACCACGCATCATGACGTCGCCTACCGACATCGGCGCAGCACTCCAGCAGGACGGCGGCGAGGGCGGCGCACCGGAGCCGATCGGCCTGGGCAGCTCCCCGCTGCGCGGCGACGCGCTGCCGAAGGCGCTCGGCATCTACCCGTACGCGGCCGACCTCTGGGCCGAGGGCCTGCTGTGGGGCGCGGTGCTGCGCTCGCCGCACCCGCACGCCCGGATCCGCGGCATCGACACCTCGGCCGCGCTGGCGCTGCCCGGGGTGCACGCCGTGGTCACCGCCGCCGACCTGCCGCCCGGCCCGGACGGCACCCCCGACGGCGCCCCGGCCGGGCCGATCGTCTCCGACCGGCCGGTGCTGGCCGCCGGCGTGGTGCGCCACCACGGCGAGCCGATCGCCGCGGTGGCCGCCGACCACCCGGACACCGCCCGGCTGGCGGTCGGCCTGATCGCGGTCGACTACGAGCCGCTGGAGGCCGTCACCGACCCGGAGCAGTCCTTCACCGCGCCGCCGCTGCACCCGGACGGCAACCTGTTCCGCCACCTGCCGCTGCGCACCGGCGACCCGGACGCGGTCGGCGAGATCATCGTCGAGGGCCTCTACCAGGTCGGCCGGCAGGACCCGGCCCCGCTGGGCGCCGAGGCCGGGCTGGCCGTGCCGCGCCCGGACGGCGGCGTCGAACTGCACCTGTCCTCCACCGACCCGCACGGCGACCGCGACCGCACCGCCGCCTGCCTCGGCCTGGAGCCGGACCGGGTCCGGCTGGTGGCCACCGGCGTGCCGGGTGCCACCACCGACCGCGAGGACCTCTCGTTCCAGGTCACCCTGGCCCTGCTGGCGCTGCGCACCGGCCGCCCGGTGAAGATGACGCTCACCCGCGAGGAGTCCTTCCACACCCACACCTCGCGCCACCCCGCGCTGCTGCGCTACCGCCACCACGCCGACGCCGAGGGCACGCTGGTGAAGGTCGAGGCGCAGATCCTGCTGGACGGCGGCGCCTACGCGGACGTCTCCGCCGAGGCGCTGGCCGCCGCGACGGCCTTCTCGGCCGGTCCGTACGTCTGCCCGAACGTCTTCGTGGACGCCTGGGCGGTGCGCACCAACAACCCGCCGGCCGGCCGGATGCGCGGCGAGGGCGCCCTGCAGGCCTGCTTCGCGTACGAGTCCCAGCTGGACCAGCTGGCCGCCCGGATCGGCGTGGACCCGGTGGAGATCCGCCGCCGCAACGCGATGTCCACCGGCGACCCGCTGCCCACCGGACAGGCCGTCACCTGCCCGGCGCCGGTGCGCGCCCTGCTGGACGCGGTCGCGGCCGAGCCGCTGCCGGCCCTGCCGGTGGACGACCCGGACGCCGAGTGGCTGCTGCCCGGCGGGCCCGGCGGCGCGGGCGACCCGGCGGCGGTGCGGCGCGGCATCGGCTACGCCGTCGGCATGGTGCACATGCTGGGCGCCGAGGGCGAGGACGAGGTCTCCACCGCGACGGTGCGGGTCAGCGGCGACCACGCGACGGTGATCTGCGCGGCGGTCGACGCCGGGCAGGGCTTCGCCACGCTGGCCCGGCAGATCGTGCAGACGGTGCTGGGCGTCAGCGAGGTCTACATCGCGCCGGCCGACAGCGACCAGTCGATCGCCGGGCCGTCCGCCCGCGGCCGGCACACCTGGGTCTCCGGCGGCGCCGTCGAGCGGGCCGCGCTGATGGTCCGCCACCAGCTGCTGCAGCCGATCGCGGCGAACTTCGGGATGTCGGCGGAGCTGCTCCAGATCGCCGACGGCAAGATCACCTCGTACGACGGGGTGCTCGGCATGCCGGTCGCCGAGGCGCTGGAGGGCAAGGAGCTGTGGGCGACCGCGCAGTGCCGCCCGCACCCCACCGAGCCGCTGGACGAGTCCGGGCAGGGCGACGCCTTCGTCTCCATCTCGTTCTGCGCGATGCGCGCGGTGGTGGACGTGGACATCGAGCTGGGCGCCGTCCGGGTGGTCGAGATGACCGTCGCCCAGGACGTCGGCCGGGCGTTGAACCCGCGCCAGATCGAGGACCGGATCGAGGCGGGGGTGGCCCAGGGCGTCGGCCTGGCGCTGCTGGAGGACCTGCGGACGGAGGGCGGGGTGCTGCAGAACCCCTCGCTCACCGGCTACCGGCTGCCCACCGCGCTGGACACCCCGGAGGTGCGGATCGCCGCGCTGCTGGAGGAGCGCGACGTGGTGGCCCCGTTCGGCGCGAAGGCGGTCGGCGCCGTCCCCGCGGTGGTCGCCCCGGCGGCCGTGGCCGCGGCGGTGCGCGCGGCCACCGGCCTGCCGGTCGGCCGGCTGCCGATCCGGGCGGAGGACGCCGTCACCGCCTGACCGGACTGTTCGGAAAGGCGACGGAAAGCGGTGCAAACAGCGGAAAGGAATTGCCGGCCGACTTTTCCGGGTCGACCGGCAATTCCTTTCTCCACGAGGCCATGGCGGGGATCGAACCCGCGTGTACCGCTTTGCAGACGGTTCCCTAAGCCACTCGGGCACACGGCCAGTGAATTCATAGTGGCCGATCCGGGGAGAGCGGTCAACGCTCCTTTGTAAATTCTGTATGGCAGTGTGTGCTACCGTCGGAGACCGGTGGCGGCATTTCCGCCACCCCGGACGAGCGCGTCGTACCCGGTGACGACAAGACGGCGCAGTTCAGCGGCAATCCGGCCGCTGTGGACTGCGGAGGCACCACCGTCATGGCCTGGCTCGTTCTGATCCTCTCGGGTTTCCTCGAAACCGTCTGGGCGGTCGCCCTGGAATCGTCCAAGGGCTTCACCCGCCTCGTTCCCAGCCTCGTCTTCGGCGTCGCCCTGCTGTTCAGCATGGGCGGGCTGGCGTACGCGATGCGCACCATTCCGATCGGCACCGGCTACGCGGTCTGGGTCGGCATCGGCGCGGTCGGCACCGCGGTCTACGGCATGGCCGTCCTGGGGGACGCGGTGACCATGGCCCGGATCGGCTGCCTGCTGCTGATCGTCTCCGGCGTGGTGGGCCTCAAGGTGCTGCACTGAGCCCCGGCGGGCCCGCGGCGTAGGTCCCGGGGCGGAGTCGATCACCGACCGGGGTCAGGGGTCATCGAGGCGGACGGCTCTTACGATGTTACGTATGACCACTGCCTCCCCCACCTCGGTCGACCCTGTTCCGATACCCCTCGACGACGACCCCGGTGGCGGGGTGCTCGGCGGCCGCTACCGCGCGCTGACCCTGGGGATCGTCTCGGTGGTCCTGGTGATCGCCTTCGAGGCGACGGCCGTCAACACCGCGATGCCGACCGCGGCCCGCCAGCTGAACGGGCTCGGGCTGTACGCCTTCGCCTTCTCCGGCTACTTCACCACCACCCTGTTCGCCCTGGTCGTCTCCGGCCAGTGGTGCGACCGGAGCGGCCCGCTGAGGCCGCTGTTCAGCGGCATCGCGGTGTTCGGCGTGGGGCTGGTGGTGGCCGGGACGGCGCCCGGGATGTGGGTGTTCGTGGCCGGCCGGGCGATCCAGGGCCTGGGCGGCGGGCTGGTGATCGTCGCGCTGTACGTGGTCGTCGGCCGGGCCTACCCGGAGCGGCTGCGGCCCGCGGTGTTCGCGGCCTTCTCCTCCGCCTGGGTGCTGCCCTCGATCGTCGGCCCGCTGGTCTCCGGGGCCGTCACCCAGCACCTGGGCTGGCGCTGGGTGTTCCTGGCCGTGCCGGCGCTGATCCTGCTGCCGCTGGCCGTGATGGGCCCGGCGCTGGCCCGCTCGGAGCGGGAGCGCCCGGTGGTCCGGGGCGCGGCCTTCGACCGCCGTCGCACCCTGCTGGCCGCGATGGCGGCGGTCGGCGCCGGCCTGCTGCAGTACGCGGGCCAGCGGCGCGACCTGATCGGGCTGCTCCCGGGGATCGCCGGGGCGGCGCTGCTGGTGCCGGCGGTCCTGGGGCTGCTGCCGACCGGGACCCTGCGGGCCGGGCGGGGGCTGCCGGCGGTGATCCTGCTGCGCGGGATGGCGGCCGGGGCGTTCCTCGGCGCCGAGGCCTTCGTCCCGCTGATGATGACCACCCAGCGGGACCTCTCGCCGACGCTGGCCGGCCTGACCCTGACCAGCGGCGGCCTCACCTGGGCGGTCGGCTCCTGGCTCCAGGGCCGGCCCGGGGCGGAGCGCTACCGCGAGGCGATGATCCGGGGCGGCCTGCTGCTGACCGCGGTGGCGATCGGGGGCGCCGCGCTGGTGCTGTTCCCGGCGGTGCCGGCCTGGGTCGCGTCGGTGGCCTGGGGCGTCGGCGGCATCGGGATGGGGATGGCGATCGCGAGCGTCAGCGTGCTGATGATGAAGCTCTCCACGCCGGAGGACGCCGGGGCCAACTCGGCCGCCCTGCAGATGAGCGACGCGCTGGGCAACGTGCTGCTGACCGGGATGGCCGGGGTGCTGTTCGCGGCGCTGGGCGGCGGCTCGCTCGCCGCCGCCCACGAGGGCGGCGGGGCGGCCGGCTCGCCCGGCGCGTTCGCGGTGATCCTGCTGTCGATGGCCGGGGTGGCGCTGCTCGGCGCGCTGCTGGCCGGCCGGGTGCGGGCGAAGGCCTGACGGTCAGGACCCGGCGGGGGCTCCGGCCCCCACCGGGGCGCCGAGGAAGGCCTCCCAGCCGCCGGCCGGCGCCTGGCCCGGGGCGAGGGTCTGGAGCTTGCGCAGCACCGCCGGGTCCTGGGCGTCCAGCCAGTCGACCAGCTGCCGGAAGGAGACCAGCCGGACCTCCGGCTTGCCCGCGATGGTCCGGAGGACGTCCTCGACGGCGTTCATGTAGATGCCGCCGTTCCACTCCTCGAAGTGGTTGCCGATGACGTACGGCGCCCGATTGCCGTTGTAGGTGCGGTCGAAGCCCATCAGGTAGGCGTCGCGGGCCTGGGTCTGGAAGCCGGGGTGGAGCGCCGGGTCGGCCTTGGTGTTGGGGCCGCACTGGTTGTACATGATGTTGTAGTCCATCGAGAGCACCTGGAAGGTGTGCCCGGGGAACGGGATGGACTGCAGCGGGAGGTCCCACAGGGCGCCGCCCTGGATCTTCTGCGGCCACACCTGGGTGCCGTTGCCGCTGCTGTCGTAGCGCCAGCCGCGCTTGACCGCGGTGGGCAGCAGGTTGCGCTGGCCCTCCAGACAGGGGGTGCGGCTGCCGATCAGCTCCTTGCGGTAGTCGAAGGGCAGCGCCGGCAGGTCGGTGAAGCCGGTGTTGGTGCGCCAGTTCGTCACGAAGTCCATCGCCTGCTGGATCTCGCTGTCCCACTCCTCGGGGGACCACTTGCCGACGCCGGTGGAGCCGCAGAAGTGGCCGTTGAAGTGGGTCCCGATCTCGTGGCCCTCCAGCCAGGCCGCGTGCACGTTCTCCAGGGTGTCGCGGATGTGCTGGTCGCTCAGGTAGCCGATGTCGGAGGCGCCGGCCCTGTGCTGCGGCGGGCGGTAGAGGTCCTTCTTGGACTCCGGCAGCAGGTAGAGGCCGCTGAGGAAGAAGGTCATCTTCGCGTCGTGCTCCTGCGCCAGCCGGCGGAAGCGGGCGAACAGGCCGTTGTCGAGCTCGCCGGCGCCGTCCCAGGAGAAGACCACGAACTGCGGCGGGCGCTGGCCGGGCTGCAGCCGGTCGGGGACCGGCTGGTGCGGCTGGGCGCCGGTGTCCGAGGTGGAGCCGTCGCCGATCAGGACGGCCTGCGGCTTGGGGGCCGGGGCCGGGGCGGGGGTGTCGCCCCGCTCGTCGGCCGCGCCGGTGGCCGGGACGACGGCTCCGGGCACCCGCACTCCGCCGGTGGCGTGGTCGCTGCCGCAGCCGGCCGCCAGGGTGGCGGCGGTGGCGGCGCCCGCCGCCAGCAGGGTGCGGCGTGAGAGGGCTTCCATGGTCACTCCGTTCGTGGGGCGGTGGGGCGGCGTGCGGGAGTGCGGAGTCCGGTCGGACAAGTGGGTGATACAACCCGTGGCCGGGTCAGCATGGCACGGGGGCGGGGCCGGTCGGAGAGGCGCAGCGCGTCGTCCGGAGCGATCGCCCGAACGCCGCAACCGATCGGGTCCGTAGAACCGTCGGTAGCTCGTGTCGGGAGTGTTCCTGCGGCGATCGTATGCGGGGGGCGGCCGTCGCGCTCCGCGACCGGGTGCCCACGGGGCGCACGAAAGAGGGCGTCAGCCCTGCCGATCGGCGGGTGCCGGTACGACCGTCGTATGGACGTGCCTTACAGTCCGTTCCGGTTGAATTGTTTCCCAGGAAACTCCCAGGAAGCGGGGTTCCGTCGGCAGAGGGGAGCGCCCGTGGGCGTCCAGCAGAGCAGGGGGCCCTGGCCGGGCACCCTGGCGGCGGGTGCCGCGCTGGTGCTCGGTGCCTGGCTCGTGCACGACGGAGGCCCGTCGCTGCCGCCCGCACCGGGGGCCGGCCAGGCCCAGGCCGGGATCACGCCGGTCTCGGTCGTCCCTCCGCTGGGCCCGTCCGCGCCGACCCGGATCCGCATCCCGGCGGTGCGCCTGGACGCCCCGGTCACCGCGCTCGGACTGGACGCGGACGGCCACCTGCAGACCCCGCCCGAGGCGGACCGCAACCTGGCGGGCTGGTACCGGGGCGGGGCCAGCCCCGGCCAGCGCGGTACCGCGATCCTGGCGGGACACGTCGACAACAAGACCGGCCCCGCGGTCTTCTATCATCTGGGCGCGCTCCGTCGGGGGGACCGGATCGAGATCGCCCGGGCGGACGGCGCCACCGCCGTCTACCAGCTCTACGCCATCGAAGTGCACGACCGAAAGGACTTCCCGGACGATCGGGTCTACCGTCAGGCCACTGACGCGCAGCTGCGGGTGATCACCTGCGGCGGCTCGTACAGCGAGGAGCACGGCTACGACGGCAACGTCGTCGCCTACGGCTTCCTGGCCGACACCACCCCGCCGGGCAAAGCCGCATGAGCACGCTGACCCTTGCCTCCCGCTGGAACCCGATCGACTGGCCGCTCACCGAGGGCCTGATCCCGCACGCCGTGCTGGCGGCCGGCTGGGCGGCGCTGATCGCGCTCGCCGTCGGCCGCGGCCGGAGCTGGTGGCGGGTCCGCCTGCCCGCCGCCCTGATCACCGCCGCGGCGCTCAGCTGGCTGCTGGACGTCGTGGTCGACGGCTGGTGGCACCCCTTCCCGGAGGGCACGCCCAAGTACGTCACCTGGTGGATAGCCATCGCCCTGACCGGGCTCTGCCTGGCCGGCTACCGGATGCGCCGGCTCACCTGGCGGCGGCGGGGGCTCGCGCTGGGCCTGTGCGGCCTGGTGGTGCTGATGGCCTCCTCCGAGGTGAACATCGGCTTCGGCCAGTTCCCGAGCGGGCGCGTGATGCTCGCGCCGTGGCTGACCAAGACCGACGGGCTGGTCGCCGACAAGGCGGGCCAGACCGTGGCCGCCCCGCCGGGCAGGACGCTGGAGGAGGTCTGGCAGCCCCCGGCGGACCTGCCCGAGAAGGGCACCGTGTCGGTGGTGCCGATCCCCGGCACCAAGTCGGGCTTCAAGGCCCGCGACGCGTACGTCTACCTCCCGCCCGCCTACCAGGCCACCCCGCGGCCGCTGCTCCCGGTGATCGTGATGATCACCGGTCAGCCCGGCGTCCCGGGGGACTGGGTGCTCTCCGCGCAGATCAACGAGGCGCTGGACGCCTACGCCGCGGACCACGGCGGCCTCGCGCCGATCGTGGTGATGCCCGACCAGCTCGGCTCCACCTGGGCCAACACGCTCTGCCTCGACTCCAAGATCGCCAAGACCCAGACCTACCTGGCGGTGGACGTCCCCGAGTGGGTGCACCAGCACCTCCAGACGGCGGCCGGCCGGAAGTCCTGGGCGATCGGGGGCGCCTCGATGGGTGGAACCTGCGCCCTCCAGCTCGGCGTCAACGCCTCCGACGTGTACGGCACCGTCCTCGACATGTCCGGGCAGGAGGAACCGACCCTGGGCAGTCGGGAACAGACCGTCAAGGCCGCCTTCGGTGGTGACGAGAAGAAGTTCGACGCGGTCGATCCGCTCCAGGTGATGGCCCGCAAGAAGTTCCCGGACACCAACGTCGCGTTGGTCGTCGGCGAGACCGACGAGGAGTTCAGACCGCAGATGGAGAAGGTCTACCAGGCCGCGCAGGCGGCCGGAATGAAGTCCAAGTTCGAACTGATGCCGGGTGGCCACGGCTGGGTCGTCTTCCGGCCCGGCATCGCCCAGCAGCTCCCGTGGCTCGCCCAGCAGACCGGGCTGACCCGGTGACCGGGGCGGGGACGGCGCTGGCCACCGTCGGCGAGCAGCGCGGGCCGGGGCCGGACGCGGAGCGCTCGGCCGAGCGCGGCACCGACCGGGCCGACCGGGCGCCGGTCACCCGGACGCCGGAGCCGCGCCCGCAGAAGGTCCGGCGGGCGGCCGGGGTGCTCGGGGCCAGGCTGCGCTCGGCGCCGCTGACGCTGGCCCTGCTGGCCGGGCTCTGGCTGCTCGGCGCGGCCACCCGCAGCCTGGGCCACGGCCCGTCGGACCGGCTGCTGGAGCGGGCCGGCATCGGCCTGTCCACGCTGGCCGAGGGCCACTGGTGGACGCCGGTCACCTCGATGTTCTGGTGCTCGGGCCGCGGCTCGTACGTGTTCACCAGCCTGTTGCTGCTCTTGGTCGGCCCGGCCGCCGAGCACCGGCTCGGGCGGCTGCGCACCCTCGCGGTGCTGGTCGGCGGGCAGGTCGTCGGCACCCTGCTGGGCACCGGGCTGGTCGCGTTCGGCTCCTCGGCGGGGGAGCAGTGGACCGCCTCGGTGGCCGACCAGATCTCGGTCGGCCCCGGCGTCGGCGTGTTCGCGCTGGCCGGGGTCCTCGGGTACCGGCTCACCGTGCTCTGGCGCCGCCGGCTGCACCTGCTGGTGCTGCTCGTCCCGCTGGTGATGACGCTGTACGTGGGCCACCTGCAGAGCGTCCAGCGGTGCGCCGCCGCGCTGGCCGGGCTCGGCCTGGGCGCGCTGGTCAGCCGGGGCCGCCCGCACCTGCGCACGCACCGCTCCTCGCACTCGGAGACCCGGGTGCTGGTGGCGCTCTGCCTGGTCGCGGCCGCCTTCGGGCCGCTGCTCGCCTCGCTGTACGACAACGCCAGCGGGCCGTTCAACACCTTCTCCGAGCTGTACTTCTCGCACCGGCTCAGCCCGGACGAGGTGGCCGACTTCTGCGCGCAGTCGGCGCACGACTGCGCCCGGGCGCACGCCGTCGTCCGGATCTTCGACACCCCGGGCCGGATGATGGCCGCGCTGATCCCGGCGCTGCTGCTGGTGCTCGCCGAGGGGCTGCGCCGGGGGCTGCGGTTCGCCTGGCTGGTCACCGTGGCCACCGAGCTGCTCTGGGCGGCGCTGCTGTGCTGGCTCTACCTGGACGCCGGGCCGGTCAGCCGGGACGTGGTGCAGTACTTCGTCGAGGCGCTGCTGCTGCCGCTGCTGACCACCGCGCTGCTGGTGGCCACCCGCAAGCGGTTCCTGCTGCGGCTGTCCGGCCGCTCGGTGCGCCGGCTGGCCCTGGTGCTCGGCGGCGCGGCGCTCGCCTCCGCGGCCACCTACGTGGGGGTCGGGCGGCTGGTGGCCGGGGAGTTCGAGCCGGGGGCGTCCGCCCGCCGGCTGGTCGCCGGGCTGCCGGCCCAGTTCCTGCCGCCCGCGTACAACGACCTGCTGCCGGACTACCCGATCGCGGTCGGGCCGGTGGCGCGCTTCCTGGAGACGTACTGCGGGCTGGCGTTCTGGGCGGTCGCGCTGGCCGTGCTGCTGTCGGTCTTCCGCCGGCCGGTGCTGCACACCGACGCGGCGGCGGCCGCCCGCGCGCGGGCGCTGCTGGCCGAGCACGGCGGCGGGACGCTCTCGTTCATCGCCACCTGGGACGGCAACCACTACTGGTTCGACGAGGGCGGCCGGGCGGCCGTCGCCTACCGGGTGGTGGGCACCGTCGCACTGACCACCGGCGACCCGTTCGGCGCGCCGGAGGACCGGGCCCGGGCGGTGGCCGGCTTCGCCCGGTACTGCGACGCGCGCGGCTGGACGCCGTGCTTCTACAGCGTCTGCGGCGAGACCAGGGCCGCCACCGCGCAGCTCGGCTGGCGCTCGGTGCAGGTCGCCGAGGACACCGTGGTGCCGCTGCCCGAGCTGGCCTTCACCGGCCGCAAGTGGCAGGACATCCGCACCGCCCTCAACAAGGCCGGCAAGCAGGGCATCTCCGCGGAGTGGTGGGCGTACCACGAGGCGCCGCTCGCGCTGCGGGAGCAGATCCGGGCGATCTCCGAGGAGTGGGTCTCCGAGAAGGGCCTGCCGGAGATGGGCTTCACGCTCGGCGGGCTGGAGGAGCTGGACGACCCGGACGTGCGGGTGCTGATCGCGGTGGACGAGCAGCGGGTGGTGCACGGGCTGACCAGCTGGATGCCGGTGTACGAGAACGGCGTGCCGGTCGGCTGGACGCTGGACTTCATGCGCCGGCGCTCGGACGGCTTCCGCGGCGTCAGCGAGTTCCTGATCGCCTCGGCGGCGCTCGGCTTCAAGGAGGAGGGCGCGCGCTTCCTGTCGCTGTCGGGCGCGCCGCTGGCCCGGACCGGGCAGGACGAGGAGCCCACCGGCCTGCAGCGGATGCTGGACTGGATGGGCAAGGTGCTGGAGCCGGTGTACGGCTTCCGCTCGCTGCTGGCGTTCAAGGCGAAGTTCCAGCCGGAGTACCGGCCGATGTACATGGCGTACCCCGACCCGGCCGCGCTGCCCGGCATCACCAGGGCGATCGGCAAGGCGTACCTGCCGCACCTGACGGCGGCCCAGGGCGTCCGGCTGATGCGCAAGCTCTCGGGCTGACCCGCCCAGGGGGGCGCGACCGTACGGGCTTCCCGGGCCCCGGACCCGGGTCGCCGCGCGACGGACGCGGACGGACGGTTCACCACGCGGGCGGGCGCGTCACGGCCCGGAAGCACGGGGGCGCTCCCGCGGGCCGGCGCCCCCGTCAGCCGAGCAGCTGGGCGAGCGCGCGGTCGGCGTCCAGGTGCAGGTGCTCCTCGCCCTCCGGGACGACCAGCCGGCTGCGCCACAGGAAGCGGCGCAGGTCGGCGGCGTCGAACTGGAGCAGCGCGGTGCCCTCGGGCGCCCGCAGCTCGACCATGGTGCGCCGGCCGACCGCGGGCCGGACGTGGACGTCCCCGGCGCCGGACGGCAGCTCCAGACCGGCCGAGAGCAGCTGGCGCGCGAAGACCCAGACGATGTCCTCGGAGCCCCGGCGCTCGGCCGGGTCGTCCAGCGAGAACTCGGCGGGGAAGGCCATCCGGACGGCCAGCGGGTCCTCCGGCAGGTAGGAGAGCCCCACCCGCAGCCGGACGGAGCGGTGGGAGGAGAGGATCAGGCGGGCCTGGACGGTCTCTTCGACGGTGCGCACGGGCGGGGTCCCTTCGGTTCGGTGCGAGGCTGCGTGACAGCAGTGAGGGTTGCTGCGGCCTCACCCTGGTGAGAGTCCCGGGACCGGTGGTGCTTACCGGGTTCCACGAGGCAATCGGTGTGATCCGGGTCACATCGATTTCCGGCCGCGCGGGCCCGGCGCGGAGCGCCGCCTGGAGGCCCGAACGGCGCCGGACCCGGTACGCTGGGCGGGTTGTCCGATTGCCGCCCGACCGCGGGGTGAGGCCGCAAAACCGCCTCTGACCTGCGATGATCCCCCTCGGAGACCGTGAGTACTGCCGCCGCCTCCTCGATGCCGCTGTTCTCCGACGTACCGGAGCCGCAGGCGCCCGTCCGATCCGTCGGCCACGCCGCGCCCGCCGGTTCGCACCACCTCTCCCCGGCCTTCCCCGGCCGCGCCCCCTGGGGCACCGCCGGCAAGCTGCGGGCCTGGCAGCAGGGCGCGCTGGACAAGTACATCGAGACCCAGCCGCGCGACTTCCTCGCGGTCGCCACCCCGGGCGCAGGCAAGACCACCTTCGCGCTCACCCTGGCCTCGTACCTGCTGCACAACCACCTGGTGCAGCAGGTGACGGTCGTCGCACCGACCGAGCACCTGAAGAAGCAGTGGGCCGAGGCCGCCGCGCGGATAGGCATCCGGCTGGACCCGGCGTACTCCTCCGGGCCGCTCTCCCGGGACTACCACGGCATCGTGGTCACCTACGCGGGCGTCGGGGTCAACCCGATGCTGCACCGCAACCGGACCGAGGCCCGCAAGACCCTCGTGATCATGGACGAGATCCACCACGCCGGTGACTCCAAGTCCTGGGGCGAGGCCTGCTTCGAGGCCTTCGAACCGGCCACCCGCCGACTGGCGCTGACCGGTACGCCGTTCCGCTCCGACACCAACCCGATCCCGTTCGTGGCCTACGACGCGGGCAGCGACGGCATCCGCAAGTCCATCGCCGACTACACCTACGGCTACGGGCACGCGCTCGCCGACCACGTCGTCCGCCCGGTGATCTTCCTCAGCTACAGCGGCAACATGCGCTGGCGCACCAAGTCCGGCGACGAGCTGGAGGCCCGGCTCGGCGAGCCGATGACCAAGGACCTGATCGCCCAGGCCTGGCGCACCGCGCTGTCCCCGCAGGGCGAGTGGATCCCCTCCGTCCTCCAGGCCGCCGACCGGCGCCTCACCGAGGTCCGCAAGGCGATCCCGGACGCCGGCGGACTGGTCATCGCCACCGACCAGAACGTGGCCCGCGCCTACGCCAAGATGCTGCGCGAGATCAGCGGCGAGAAGGTCACCCTGGTCCTCTCCGACGAGACCGAGGCCTCCAAGCGGATCTCCGACTACGCGGAGGGGACCTCGCGCTGGATGGTCGCCGTCCGCATGGTGTCCGAGGGCGTCGACGTGCCCCGGCTGTGCGTCGGGGTCTACGCCACCTCGATCTCCACCCCGCTGTTCTTCGCCCAGGCCGTCGGCCGCTTCGTGCGCGCCCGCAAGCGCGGCGAGACGGCCTCGGTGTTCCTGCCGACCATCCCGATGCTGCTGGGCTTCGCCAACGAGATGGAGCTCCAGCGCGACCACGTGCTGGACCGGCCGAAGAAGGAGGGCGACGGCCTCTTCGACGAGGAGGACCGGCTGCTCGCCGAGGCCGAGCGGGCCAACGACGGGCCGGACGGCGCGGGCGGCGACGAGTTCTCCTACGAGGCGCTGGGCTCCGAGGCGGTCTTCGACCGGGTCCTGTACAACGCCATGGAGTTCGGCATGCAGGCCCACCCGGGGAGCGAGGAGGAGGAGGACTACCTCGGCATCCCGGGCCTGCTGGAGCCGGACCAGGTGCAGATGCTGCTCCAGAAGCGCCAGCACCGGCAGATCCAGCGCAGCAAGACCAAGCCCGCCGAGGAGGCCGACCTGCTGGAGCTGCCGGCCGAGCAGCGGCCGGTGGTCACCCACCAGGAGCTGCGGGAGCTGCGCAAGGAGCTGAACGCGCTGGTGGCCGCCTGGCACCACCGCACCAACCAGCCGCACGGCACCATCCACAACGAGCTGCGCCGCCAGTGCGGCGGGCCGCTCACCGCGCAGGCCACCGCCAACCAGCTCAAGGCGCGGATCGTGAAGATCCGGGAGTGGGCCAACTAGTCCGGGCGGCGGCCCGGCGGGGCCTGTCTGCGGAGGGGCTTCGAAGGGCGGCGCGTCCGGTCATCGGACCGGGGGCGCGTCCGGAGCCCGACGCACCCGGCGAATCGCGGGGGTTCGTCCCGAATTCGAGGCGCTGTTGGAGTTGATCACGCCCGAATTTTGGACAACCACTTCCGTCGCGTCATTTCCTTCACTACCTTTCCCCCACGCTCTTCCGTCGGGCAACCCCCGCGGGACGGCGTCGCAGGGCCGTGCGCGTCAACGACGACGCCGTACGGCCCGAGCGCGGCCACCCCCACCTGCGCGCGACACCGACCTTGGAACGGCGCCGCCCGCCCCGCGAGCGCCGCGGAAAGGATTGCCCGTCGTGACAGCCGAGACCTCCCAGACCCTGGACCGCGGCGTCCGGGTCCTCAAGCTCCTCGCCGACTCCGAGCGCGGGCTCACCGTGACCGAGCTGGCCGCCCGGCTGGCCGTCAACCGGACCGTGGTCTACCGGCTGCTGGCCACCCTGGAGCAGCACGGCCTGGTCCGCCGGGACATCGGCGGGCGCGCCCGGGTCGGCCTCGGCGTGCTGCGCCTCGCGCACCGGGTGCACCCGCTGCTGCGCGAGGCCGCGCTGCCGGCCCTGCGCAGCCTCGCCGAGGACCTCGGCGCCACCGCCCACCTGACCCTGGTGGACGGCAACGAGGCGCTGGCCGTCGCCGTGGTCGAGCCCAGCTGGACCGACTTCCACGTCGCCTACCGGACCGGCCTGCGCCACCCGCTCACCGAGAGCGCGGCCGGCCGGGCGATCCTGGAGGCGCGCACCTTCCCCAGCCAGCGCCGGCCCGAGCAGGGCTTCGTCATCACCCGGGCGGAGGAGCAGTCCGGGGCGAGCGGGGCCGCCGCCGCGCTGGTCGGACTGAGCGGCATCGAGGGCAGCGTCGGCGTGGTGATGCTGAACGGCATGGTGCCCGAGCGGGTCGGCCCCCGGGTGGTGGAGGCGGCGACCGAGGTGGCCGACGCCCTGAGGTAGCGCCCGCACCCGGTGTCGGGTGTGTTTGGATTCCCCTTGTGTCCGACACCAAGCTCTCCAAGGCCCTCACCTCCCCGCGGACCCGCGCGCTCACGCTGTGCGGGGTGCTGGTCGCCGCGCTGTTCGGGGTGGCCGCCTTCGTCCCGCTGCCGTACACGATCACCTGGCCGGGCCTGACCGCGGACACCCTGGGCTCGTACGAGGACAAGCCGGTCCTCACGATCACGGGCGCGCCGCTGCGCACCACCGAGGGCGAGCTGCGGATGGTCACCATCACGGCGACCAACCCGGGGCAGAAGAACACCTTCTGGCGCTCGATGCAGGCCTGGTTCGACCCGAAGGAGGCCGTGCGCCCGACCGAGACGGTCTACCCGGAGAGCAACCCGGTGAAGGCCGACGAGGCGACCGCCGCGCAGATGGCCGAGTCGCAGGACGCCGCCACCGCGGCCGCGCTGAACTACCTCCGCCTGTCGCCGGACCAGGTGAAGGTCAAGGTCGACCTGGGCGCGGTCGGCGGCCCGAGCGCCGGCCAGATGCTGGCGCTGGGCATCGTCGACAAGCTGGCCGGCGACGGCAAGGGCGGCGACCTCACCGGCGGGCTCACCGTGGCCGGCACCGGCACCATCGAGGCGGACGGCACCGTCGGCCCGGTCGGCGGCGTCCCCCTGAAGACGCAGGCGGCGGCCCGGGACGGCGCGACGGTGTTCCTGCTGCCCAAGGACGAGTGTTCGGACGCCAAGGTGAACACCCCGAAGTCGCTGCGGCTGGTGCCGGTCGGCACCCTCGGCGAGGCGGTCTCCGCCCTGGAGGCGCTGAAGAGCGGCGGCAGCGTCCCGTCCTGCTGACCCCCGGCCGGCCTCGTGCGGGCCTCCGGCTGGCCGGGCGTCCCCCCGCACGGGGTCGGCCCGGCCCGCGCGGTCAGATGCCGAAGGCCACCGCGGCGAAGTCCTCGCCGAGCCGGGTGCGCAGCTCGGCGGCGATCCCGGCCAGCCGGTGGGCCTGGGCCATCGGCAGGGAGACCGAGATCGCGCCGATGCCGTTGCCCGCGACGATCGGCACCGCCGCACCCGCCGAGCCGAGCGCGTACTCCTGGAACTGGGTGATCGGGACGGCCCGCCGCGGGCCCTGGCGGGGCAGCAGCGGCAGGCAGGCCGGGTCCCGCAGGGTGTACGGGGTGAACGGCACCATCGGGTAGCGGGCCAGGTGGGCCCGGCGCTCCTCGGCGGTCATCAGGGCCAGCAGGGTCTTCCCGGCCGCGTGGGCGTGGGCGCCGACCCGCCAGCTGTGCCGGTCGATCAGCGGCGCGCCGGGGGCCTCGGCGGCCTCGATCAGCTCCACCTCGCCGTGCCGGTACCAGGTGAAGTAGACGGCGGCGGACAGCTCGTCGGCGAGCAGGCCCAGCAGGGCCCTGAGCCGGGCCCGGTCGGTGGCCGGGCCGTCGTCCCGGACCAGCCCGGTGACGGCGGGGCCGGTCAGGTAGCGGCCGCTGTGGCGCTCCAGGTAGTGGTCGTGCACCAGGGTGCGCAGCAGGTGGTAGGCGGTGCCCAGGGCGAGGTCGGTGTCCCGGGCGAGCTGCTTGGCGGTGGCGCCCTTGGGGTAGCGGGCGGCCGCCGCCAGCAGGCGCAGGGCCCGCTGGGCGGAGGCGATGAGGGTGGGGGCGGTACCGTCGGCCGCGACGGCGTTCGTCATGCGGGGGCCGACCAGGGGGAGGGCGCGGCCGCCACGGGTATCAGCGGGCCGGAGAGCGGCGCCAGGATTTGTAGAACGTTCATACATAAATCTTGCGGCCCCCGACGCCTCCTGCCTATGCCGAATCGGCGCGTGGCGTGGCGCGGACCCTCCTACTCGGCGGCGGCCTGGTCCACCAGCGGCAGGATCCGGTACGGCACCGGGTTCTCCAGCACGATCGCGGTGGACGAGCGGACGATCCCGTCGAAGCCCAGCACCCGGTCGATCACCCGCTGCAGATCGGCGTTGGACCGGGCCACGATCCGCACCAGCATGTCCCCGATCCCGGTGATGGTGTGCAGCTCCAGCACCTCCGGCACGCTCGCCAGGTGCGCCCGCACGTCCGCGCCCTGCCCCTGGGAGATCTCCAGGGTGGCGAAGGCCGTCACCGGGTAGCCGATCGCCGCCGGGTCCACCTCCGGGCCGAAGCCGCCGATCACGCCCTTGGCCTGGAGCCGGTCCAGCCGGGCCTGGACGGTGCCCCGGGCGACCTGCAGCCGGCGCGAGCACTCCAGCACCCCGATCCGGGGCTCCTCGGCGAGCAGCCGGATCAGCCGGCCGTCCAGCGGGTCGATCGTGTCGTTCGTACTGCCCACGATGGAATTCCCTTGAGGGGCAGCGGAGTTGGGGGAGCCGGGGGAGCTCGGCGAGTGGGCGGGGGGCATTCGCGGCACCGTCCTGTGGTGGGCATTCTGTACAGCGGCGCGGCCGATTCTCCCGCTCCGGGGCACAGCTTGACCAGGAGGAAACGGAACAGTTGCGCGCGGGTCGGCCCGGCGACACCCTCCAGCCACACCCCCGTGCGCAGGGCCCCACCCCCGGTGCCGGGGGCGGCCACGATGGTCCGTACGCCTACCGGGAGGGCAGTCATGACCGACACCGCCGCCGAACCCGCCCTGTTCGGGGCAGACCTCCCAGCGGACCCGGCGGAGGCGGGGCCGCTGCCGATGGGCCGCGCCGACGCGGTGGTCTTCGCGGTCGCCGACGCCGAGCGGGCGGCCCGCCGCTACTGCGCCGCGCTCGGGCTGCGATGTACCGCGTACGCCGGGCCGGAGACCGGCGAGCCGGAGCTGCTCTCGTACGTGCTCGCGGCGCCGGGCACGCGGATCGTGCTCACCTCCCCGGTGCCCGCCGCCCCGCCGGTGCCCGCCGCGCCGGTGCGGACCGCCTCCCGGACCGCGCCCCGGGTGCGGACCGGCGGCCCGCGCGGCCGGGAGCTGACCGCGTACCTGGACCGGTACGGGGACGGGGTGCTGGACCTCGCGGTGAGCGTGCCGGACGTCTACTACGCCTACGACTACGCGGTGGACCGGGGCGCGCTGTCGCTGGCCGAGCCGTACGAGGCGCGGGACGACTACGGCGCGGTGGTGCTCGCCACCATCGGGGTGCCGGGCGGGACCAGGCACACGCTGGTGGACCGGGCGGGGTACGTGGGGCCGTACCTGCCGGGGTACGTGCCGTGCGACGGCCTCTGACGGGACGTCGAGTGGCGGACCGGTTCCTGACGGTCCGCCGGAAGCGCCTCAGCGGATCGCGGTCTCCACGATCGGCGGGTGGCCGTTCCAGGAGGCGAAGACGGAGTTGGCCTCGTCGCCCCGGGTGAAGTCGACCCGCAGCCACTGGCCGTCGGTCCACACCTGCATCTGCCAGCCCGGGTCCGGGGTGGCGGAGACCAGGGTGGCCCGGTCCGGCTTCAGGTCCAGCGCGACCTTGCCGCCCGGGATCGGGTAGCTCTTCACCGTGGACGTCGTGGTGGCGGTGGGGACGGGCCGGCGGGTGGGCGGCGCGACGGCGGTGGTGGCGGGGGCCGGGCCGTGCGGGGCGGTGGCGGCGGTGGCGGCGTTGGTGGTGCCGGTGGTCGGGGAGGCCGCCGGGGAAGGGGTCGTGGACTGTGCGGCGGAGCGCGGCTGGTCCGCGGTGGCGGGCGCGGAGTGCAGCGTGCCGTCGGCCTTCGGGGAGGGCAGCGGCAGCGCCGTGGGCCGTTCGAACGCGGCGCCGGTCAGCACCGCGTGCACGCCGAGCCAGGACAGCGCCACCGCCGCCCCGGTGGCCGCCGCCCAGGCGCCGAGCTGTACCAGTCCGTTCCGCATCGTCCGCACATCCTGCCGTATTTCCATACGGATGGAGACCGGCACCCCCGGTATTCAGCAGGGCAGTTGCACAATGTCCGGACCCACCCCCGAGGTACAGACCACTGACCGGCGATGGCGTACCGTGCAGGCCCATGGCAACAGTGCTCGTGGTCGAGGACGACCCCTTCGTACGATCCGCCCTCATCCGGCACCTGACCGACACCGGTCACGCGGTCCGCAGTGTGGGCACGGCTCTGGAGGCGCTGCGGGAGGTCGCCCAGGTCGGCTGTGACCTGGTGATCCTCGACCTCGGCCTGCCGGACCTGGACGGCAGCGAGGCGCTCAAGATGATCCGGGGCCTGACCAACGTTCCGGTGATCATCTCCACCGCCCGGGACGACGAGGCCGAGATCATCCGGCTGCTCAACGACGGCGCCGACGACTACCTGGTGAAACCTTTCTCCGGGGAGCACCTCAGCGCCCGGATGACCGCCGTGCTGCGCCGCTTCGGCAGCGGCGCGGCCCCCGTCGCCCAGGTGCTGCGGGTCGGCGGACTGGCCATCGACCTCCAGCGGCGGGAGGCCGCGCTGGACGGACGGCCGCTCGACCTGACCCGCCGTGAGTTCGACCTGCTGGCCTTCCTGGCCGCCCGGCCCGGCGTGGTGGTGCCGCGCAAGGAGATCCTCGCCGAGGTCTGGCAGCAGACCTACGGCGGCGACCAGACCATCGACGTCCACCTCTCCTGGCTGCGCCGCAAGCTCGGCGAGACCGCCTCCAACCCCCGCTACCTGCACACCGTCCGGGGCGTCGGGGTCCGACTGGAGGCCGCCGGAGGACTGCCGGAGCACCGGACATGAGGCGGTTCGGGCGCTCGCTGCGCTGGGCCCTGATCAAGGCCGCGGTGGCCGGGACCACCATGGTCGCGCTGGCCTTCCTGATCCCGCTCGGGCTGATGGTCCAACAGACCGCGCGGGACCGGGCCTTCACCGCCGCCGAACGGCAGGCCGCGGCGCTCGGGCCCGCCCTGGCCATCACCACCGACGAGGACGCGGTCAACCGGGCCCTGGCCAGTACGGACGCGGGCGGGCAGGGGCGGATGGCGGTGCACCTTCCGGCGGCCGGGCAGCCCGCCGGAGCGGGCGGCGCCGAGGCGGCGGCCGTGGGGACGGGCGGGGGTGGCCCGGGTGTGGCGGCCGCCGGGACCGGCGAGCCCGAGGGCCCGATGCTGGGGGAGGGGCGCGCCGCTGCGGCCGACGTGGCCACGGCCGGCGGAAAGGGCCGCTCCTTCACCGTGAAGGTGGCCGGCGGGTACGCCCTGCTCCAGCCGGTCGCGGTGGACACCGGGCGGACCGCGGTGGTCGAGGTGTTCGTGGCCGAGAGCGACCTCACCCGGGGCGTGGCCACCGCCTGGCAGGTGCTCTCCGCCGTGGCGCTCGGCCTGGTCGCCATCTCGGTGCTGGTCGCCGACCGGATGGGCAGCCGCATCGTCGCCTCCGCGCGGAAGCTCGCCGCCGCCGCCCGCTCGCTCGGCGCCGGGAACCTCGCGGTGCGGGTCCCGGTGGAGGGCCGGCTGGTCGCGGGCAGCCCGGAGGAACTGCGCGAGGCCGGCCAGGCGTTCAACACCATGGCCGACCGGGTGGTCCAACTCCTCGCCGCCGAACGGGAACTGGCCGCGGACCTGTCGCACCGGCTGCGCACCCCGCTGACCGTGCTGCGGCTCAACGCCGCCTCGCTCGGCGAGGGCGACGCGGCCGACGCCACCCGGCACGCGGTCGCCCAACTGGAGCGCGAGGTCGACCAGATCATCCGCTCGGCCCGCCGCGCCCCCGAGGACGCGCCCGTCGTCGCGGTCGGCTGCGACGCCGCCGAGGTGATCCGGGAACGGGTCGCCTTCTGGTCGGCGCTGGCCGAGGACGAGGGGCGCCGCTGGCAGCTGGCCGGCGCCGAGCGGGCGGCGCCGGTGCCCGTCCAGCGCGGCGACCTGGCGGCCGCCGTCGACGCGCTGCTCGGCAACGTCTTCCGGCACACCGCCGTCGGCACCGCCTTCTCGGTGGACGTACTGGCCACCGACTGCTCGGTGATCGTGCTGGTCGGCGACGCCGGACCGGGGTACAGCGACCCGGCCGCCGCCCTCAAGCGCGGCGAGGGGCACGGCGGCGAGGGCTCCACCGGCCTCGGCCTGGACATCGTCCGCAAGCTCGCCGAGTCCACCGGCGGGGACCTCGCGCTCGGCCGCTCCGCGGTGCTCGGCGGCGCCGAGACCCGGCTGCGGCTGCGCACCGGGCCGCAGGAGGCGGCGCCCGCGCGGGGCGGACGGCGGCGGAGCCGGGGCGCGCTGTTCCAGAAGTGACGGGGTTTCGGGGTGGCCGGGCGCCAGGTGTGGCGGTACGGCGCCCGTGCGCTCTTCCTTAACGGCGGCCTAAGGGACCTCTACCGCTCGCTCAGCCCGCCCGCCGCGCCCCCGGCCCACCGCTAGCGTCGGTCGCGCCGGTCACCCGACCCCCGACCCCCGACCCCCGACGGCTACCCCGACCGTCCCCGCGACGGCGAAGCCGACCACCCCGGCGCCGACCCCCACCCCGGCCGTCACCCCCACGGCGACCGGTGTGCCCGTTCCCCCGGTCGGCGCCGGGGCCGGCTTCGCCCCGTACGTGGACACCTCGCTCCACCCGCCGTACGACCCGGTCGCCACCGCCGGGGCGACCGGGGTGAAGAACGTCGCCCTCGCCCTCGCCCTCGGCCGACGCGGCGTGCGGCAGTGTCGTCCAGCGGCCGCCGGACTTCACCCGGGCCCTGGGGGCGTACACGGGCTGAGGGTTGTGATCGCGTGATCGCCTGATTCCCGGCCCTGGCCGTCCGTGCCCCGCTCGCGGCGGAGGACGGCTGGTCAGGGCCGGTCCGTCACGCCGGGTAGTCGATCGTGTCCGGTTCCGCCCGGGCGGCATCCGGTATCGTCGCTGGTTGGCCCAGCCGTGGACGGAGTGGACAGTGACAGCGGTGCAAGACGAGCGCAGCCCGGTGCGGACCGCACCCGACCCCTCGCCCGCCCCCCTGTCGGACCGGCTGCGCCGGGCCCTCGGCGCCCCCGTCCGGGCGCTGCGCGAGGCCCCCCGTCGCCCGCTGCTGGCGGCCTCCGCCGTCGCGCTGCTGTCCCTGCTGGTGTACGCGGTGGTCCGCCACTTCGTGCACACCTCGATGGTGGACATGATCGTCTACCGGGCCGAGGGCGCCGCCGTGGCCAACGGCACCGACCTGTACGCGCTGCGCGTCACCGAGTGGAACCTGCCCGCGACCTACCCGCCGTTCGCGGCGATGCTGTTCGTCCCGACCACCTGGTTCCCGGTCCCCTTCCTCCGGGTGGCGATCACTCTCGGCAACATCGGGCTGCTCGCCCTGCTGACCCACCTGTCCTTCAAGCTGGCCGGGTGGCCGCGCCGCGAGCTGCGGCCGATCGGCGTGATCCTGGTGACCGGCCTCGGGGTCTGGCTCGAACCGGTCTTCACCACGCTCCGTTACGGCCAGATCAACCTCGCGCTGGCCTGCCTGATCCTCTGGGACCTCACCCGTCCGGACGGGCGGCGGAGCAAGGGCGTGGCGATCGGCATCGCCGCCGGCATCAAGCTCACCCCCGGCCTGTTCGCGGTCTACCTGCTGGTCACCGGACGGATCCGGGCCGCCTTCGTGGCCGGCCTCACCTTCCTCGGCACCTTCCTGCTCGGCGCCCTGGTCCTGCCCGACGCCACCTGGGGCTTCTGGACCAAGTACCTCTACGACTCCTCCCGGGTCGGCAAGACCTGGATCGTCGACAACCAGTCGATGCGCGGCGCCTTCGCCCGCTTGCTGCACAGCGCCGACCCCGGCACCGTCGCCACCCTCGGCGCCGGCCTGGTCGCGGTGGCCGGCCTCGCCGTCGCCGCCTGGGCCGCGCGCAGCGGCCGCTGGCTGCCCCGGGCCGAGGCCTGGGGCGTCTGCTGCGCGGCCGTCACCGCCGTCCTGATCTCGCCGATCAGTTGGACCCACCACTGGGTCTGGTGCGTGCCGATGCTCGTCCTGCTCGCCGCCGAGGCCTCGGTCGAGCACGCCCGCCCGGCCGGCGTCCGCCGACTGCGCTGGCGGGCCGCCTTCTGGGCCACGCTGGTCGCGTTCCTGTCCTTCGCGATGTGGGCCGCGAAGCCGGTCGGCCTGGCCGTCCTCGACATGTCACCGTGGCGCCAGCTGCCGACCTCCGTCTACCCGTGGGTCGGACTCTGCTTCCTGATCGCCGCCGCCGTCCGGATAAGGGCCCGACGGCGCTCGGCCGGCGCGCCGCTGGTCCGGCTGCCCGGACAGCGGGAGACCGGCGGCCCGGACGCCGCCCGCGGTCGTCAGCAGGCCCCCGCGGCCCGCTGAGCCGGCGGGGGCGCCGCTCCTGCTTCCCTGTTCCCGCGCTCGCGGTTCCTGCCGAGCCCGCTGCCCGTGCTCGTGGTCGCGGTCGTGGCCGTGCTCTCGCAGGTGTCCGTGTTCGTGTCCCTGCTGCTGTCCGTGCCGGTGCACGCTGCGGCGCACGCCTAGGCGAGCAGCTCGGCGAGCGAGCCGTCCATGTCCAGCGCGGCCAGCTCGCTGCCCGGCGGGACCAGCCGGTGCGCCCGCTCCAGCCAGGCCGCGACGATCGGCAGCGGGGCCTCCAGCAGGGCGTCCCCGGCGGGCGAGCTCAGGGCCAGACAGAGCACGCTGCGCCGGCCCGAGCGGGTCGGCCAGATCCGCACGTCGCCCTGGCCGCACGGGCGGAAGGTGCCCTCGACCAGCAGCTCGCGGGCGAACACCCAGGTCACCGGGGAACCGGTGTCCAGGTGGAAGGTGATGTACACCGCGTACGGGTCGTGGCTGCCGTAGGACAGCCGGGCCGGGACGGGGACGCTGTGCTCCGGCGAGAGCACCAGGTTGAGCTCCAGCTCGTGCTCGACGACGCTGACGGGACGCTCCATGATCGTCTTCCTCTCTGCCTTCGGGCGGTGCCCGGTTCCGGGCCCCTGTGACCTTTGAGAGGGCGGTCCGCACCGGCTCTTACACACGTTTCCGGGATTTCTTCGGGAAGTTTGGTGAGGGGTGGTGAACGGCGGGTGGCACGGCGCGCGGGCCATCGTCGTGCGCTGGGTTCCTTACCTTGAGCCACCCTCCACTGTCCGGGGATTCGCGAACTTTCCGTCACGGCTTCGATGAGGTACTACCCTTTGTGACTGCCCGGCGACTGTCCGCCCATCGGTGGCTCCCCCACGCGCGCCGAACGCCGGGCGCGCGCCTGGTCGTGCGCGCGGGGGGACGCGTCTGCGGTGGTCGGGCCCGGTCGGCCCGCACCGTCCTCGTCAGGCCCTGCCAGGAAAGAAGACCCCCATGACGGACCGCCCCTTCGCCGCCGCCGGCGACCCGGCCGTCGCACCCGAGCCCGGCTACTACCCCGACCCCTCCATCCCCGGCTTCATCCGGTACTGGGGCGGCTCGGCCTGGGTGCCCGGCACCAGCCGGCCCGCGCCCGCCGAGGGCGAGGTGCCGGCGCCGCCCCGGTACGCGACCCGCCCTCCCGTCCCGGGCGGGCCGGCGGCGCGGGCGGTGCCGCCGCCGGTGGTGCTGCTGGAGGCGGTGGCGCCGGAGGCGGGGGGTGCGGGGCAGGCGGCCCCGGAACCGGTGGCTCCGGAGCAGGTGGCCCTGGGGGCGGTGCCGCTGGGGGCGGTTCCCCCGGGGTCGGGGCCTTCCGGGGTGGCGCCCTCGGGGTCCGTGGCGGAGGTGCGGGGCGGGCTGCCGGCGGGCGGGGGCGACACCGGGCCGGTGTACTTCGACCAGACCTCGGGCGGGGCGTCCTTCGTGCTCGGGCCGCGGGTGGCGGAGGTGATCGGCGGGCCGGTGTTCCGGACGGTCGACGGGCCGGGGGTGCTGTCGGGGGTTTCGCCGGGGGTGCCGTTCGGGGTGCCGTCCGGGGGGCCGTCGGGCTTCGCCGGCGCCGAGCCGCCCGGGGTCGTGGACGCGCCGGTGGCCTTCGGTGCGGTGCCCGAGGCGGCCCCGGTCCCGGTTCCGGGGCTGGGGCTGGGCCCGGCTCCGGCCCCGTCCGCCGCTCCGGTCGCCGGGGATTTCGAGTCCGGCTGGCAGGCCGATCCGCGGGCGCAGCGGGGCCTGATGGAGACGGGCGACGCGCCGCGTTGGGTCTCCTGGGGGGTGCTTCCGGAGGCGCCCGACGCGGAACAGGGGCGTGCGGAGCCCGAGCGTGCTCCGATTGCCGCGGAACTGGCCGCCGCCGGCTCTCCCGCCGTGGCGGTGGCGGTGCGGGAGGCCCCGGTGCCGGCCGTCCTGGCCTCGGGCCCGGTGCCGGTGGTCGGCGAGGAGATGCTCCGGAGCCCGCTTCGGGCCCCGGCCCCGGTCCCGACCGCGGCCGCCTCGAAGCCCCTGGCCGCGGCGGCGGCGACCGCCTCCGCCCACGCCGCTCCGCTGCCCGCCGTACGGGCGGTCCGGGAGACCGCCGTCCAGCCCCGCCCGTCCGCCGCCACCCCCGTCCCCGCGCCCTCCCGGGCCGCCCGGACCTCCCGGGACGCCCGGACCACCCGGATCCCCGGGCCGGCCGGCCTCGGCCGCCGACTGGCGGCGCGGACGGTGGACACCGCCGTGCTGCTGGTGGTCGCGGTCGCCGCCGGGATCCCGCTCGGCAACTCGGTCTCCGACCACCTCCGGCAGAAGGTCGACCAGGCCCGGATGGCCAGCGCCCTCACCCGGCGCCAGGTCCAGGTCTGGCTGGTGGACGACGTGGTGCTGGGCAAGATCGCCGTGCTGATCGGCATCCTGCTGTTCGTCAGCCTGCTCTACGAGGTGCTGCCGGTCGCCCGCACCGGACAGACCTTCGGCAAGCGGATCGTCCGGATCCGCGTGGTGGACGCCGCCGCCCCCGTGGCCCGCACCAGGCTGAGCCTCGGCCGCTCGCTGCTCCGCTGGGCCGTGCGGCAGCTGGGCGCGGTGCTGCTGCTCGGCCTGGTCTGGCCGGTGTTCGACCGTACGGCGCGGCGGGGCTGGCAGGACCGCGCGGCCAGGACCCGGGTGGTGCGCGGCTGAGGACCGGTAGGGCCCGGTGCAAAACGGACAAAATGTCCCGAACATCAAGAATGTGTGATGTTCTACTCGGGGGCATGAGCACCCACGACCCCTCAGGCCCCCAGCCGGAGGGGGGCGGTACGCCCTCCTTCGACAAGCAGCCCCCGCAGCCGGGCGGCGGCACGCCGGAAGGCGAGCCGCCGGGCCCGACCCCGTCCCACGGCCCGTCCGGTGACTCGTCCGGTGACCGGTCCGGCGGCCCCGGCGCCTACCAGGGCACCTACGGCGGAAGCCCGTACGGCGAACCGACCCCCGGTCAGAACCCGTACGGCCAGAACCCGTACGACCAGCCGCCCGGCCACGGCACCGGCTACGGCCCCGGCTACGGCCCCGGCGCGTACGGCACCCCCGGCGCCGGCCCCGTCCCCGGCATGCCGCCGATCGGCACCTGGCCCAAGCGGTTCCTCGCCCGGCTGATCGACTACCTCCTGATGCAGGCCGTCGGCGTGATCATCGTGGGCCCCTTCGCCGACCTCAGCACGCGCAACGGCTCCACCGAGGCGTTCTGGCTCGGCTGCGCCATCTACCTCGTCTACGAGGCCCTGATGCTCAGCCGGGACGGCCAGACCCTCGGCAAGAAGGCGATGAAGATCCGCGTCGCCATGCTCGTCGACGGGAACAAGCCCACCCAGTCCGCCGCCTGGACCCGCGCCGCCGTCTTCATCCTCCCGGCCGTGCTCTGCTGCGCCGCGCTCTGGTGGATCGTCGACGGCCTCTTCGGCGTCTTCGACAAGCCCTACCGGCAGTGCCTGCACGACAAGGCCGCGAAGACCGTGGTGGTCACCACGGAGGTCTGAGCGGCGCGGCGGGACGCGCCCGCGCCCGGCGGCGGATCAGCGCTGCCGGGCGTACGCGTGCCCGGCAGCGGTCGCGGTGGGGCGCGGCGGGGCGGCCGGGGCCCCGGGACCCGACGCCACGGTGGCGGACCTGGCCGCGGCGGCGGACATCGAAAGCACCGTCACCACGGTGCCGAGCGCCAGCGCGAACCCCACCAGCACCACGACCGCCAGGACGCCCGAGGCGCCCGAGACGGCCAGCAGTGCCACCGTGGTGGCGACGACGGTGAACGAGCCGAGGCAGGCCTGGGCGACGGAGGGGCGCGGCATGGCGGGGGTCCTTCGCACGTCGGGGGAAACGGGCGGGAGTGGAGCCGGTTCCAGTGGTGCTACCCCGCGGGGAGGACGGGTACGTCCAGGCTAGCCCCCGGAGGCGGGGGCACAGGGGGCGCACGGGCTCACCCCGGGGTCGTCCGGCCCGCTCGGTACGGTGAGACCGGCACCTGCCACGCACTGTCGCAGAGCACGTATCACCGAGCACCACGTACCCGGGGGAACCGACCATGCCCATCCCCGCCGACTGGCCCACCACCGAGGCCGAGGCACTCGCCGAACAGGAGCGGCTGCGCCCGCTCGTCCAGCCCCACGACGACCCGGGCCGGGACCCCGCCGCCCCCGGCACCCTGATCGCCGGCGTGGACGTCGCCTACGACGACGAACACGACCTCGTCGCCGCCGCGGCCGTCCTGCTCGACCGCGACACCCTGGACGTCGTCGAACAGGCCACCGCCGTCGGCCGGATCGCCTTCCCGTACGTCCCCGGACTGCTCGCCTTCCGCGAACTCCCAGCCGTCCTCGACGCGTTGGCCGCCCTCACCCGCACCCCCGACACCGTCGTCTGCGACGGCTACGGCCTCGCCCACCCCCGCCGCCTCGGCCTCGCCAGCCACCTCGGCATCCTCACCGGACTGCGCACCCTCGGCGTCGCCAAGACCCCCTTCACCTTCGACCACCACGAACCCGACGCACCACGCGGCTCCTGGACCCCCCTCACCGACCCCGCCACCGGCGAGGAGGTCGGCCGCGCCGTCCGCACCAGGGCCGGCGTCAAACCCGTCTTCGTCTCCGTCGGCCACCGCACCGGCCTCGACACCGCCGTCCGCACCACCCTCGACCTCGCCCGCCACTACCGCCTCCCCGAAACCACCCGGCACGCCGACTCGCTCTGCCGCCGCGCCCTCGCCGACGCCCGACGCACCGGGACGAACGCGAACTGACCATGCCCCGGGCGGGATTCGGGCCCGGTGTGTTAGACATGAGACACCGGGGCCCGGCCCCGGCCGCCAGGGGGACGGACGCACGGGGGAGGCGCCGACATGGGCACAGGAACCACCGGAACCGGATCGACCGGCGGAGCCGGACAGGGCTACCGCGTCGAGGTCGAACAGCTCCGCGCCTTCGCCGGCCAAGTACGGCTGCTGCTCGCCGACTTCCAGAAACACGCCGACGGCACCGACGCCCACGGCCGCAGCGGCATCGGCAAGACCGCCTTCGGGACCTTCGCCGAGGCCGCCGAGATCCACGGCCGCTACGGCACCATGCGGGACGCGCTGCGCGACGTCCTCAACCAGCTCCAGGAAGCCGTGAACGAGGCCCAGCAGAAGGCCGACCTCACCGCCACCAACTACGAGGAGCAGGACCAGCACACCGCCACGAAGCTCAAGCTCGGCGACGACGGCTGGTCCGTCGCCCAGCCCTCCGCGAGCAGCCAGGCCGCGGCCCAGCAGAACCGCACCCCGTCCACCCGCGGCAACGCCACCGTCTGACCGCCGCCCGCCCGCCCCGAACGGAGGCCGACCGCCCGTGGTCTACACCGACTTCACCAAGTACAGCCACGCCCAGCTCCGCACCATGGCACAGGCCCTCGACCCCGGCGCGGTGATGGCCGCCGGCGACCCCTGGCGCAAGGCCGCCGACACCCTCAAGCAGATCCGCCAGACCCTCACCAAGGCCAGCACCGAAGCCGCCACCTCCTGGGAAGGCACCACCAGCGACGCCTTCCACACCCGCATGCTCACCCTGGCCGCCAGCATCAACAACGCCGCCGCCTACGCCAACGACGCGGCCAACACCCTCCACAACACCTCCGAAGCCATGGCCAAGGCCAAGCGCGACATGCCCGAGGAACCCGGCAACTGGGACAAGGTCAAGGACACCGTCGGCGACGCCCTCTTCGGCGACGACGACGAACACATCCCCCTCGCCGACCGCAAGAAGGCCGAAGCGGCCGCCATCATGCAAACCCTCGCCATGCACTACCGCGTCGCCACCCCGGCCCTGAAGCCCCCGCCGGCGTTGGATACGAGGCCGCGGCAGCCGATCCGGGACGACCCCGCAGACGGCGCCCAGGGCGATCCGAGTGGTGCCGCGGCGACGGCGGCCGCGATGATGTCGGGCACCTCGGTGGGAGCGGCGGGAGCATCGACACGGCCGACGACCGTCCCGCCTTCTCAACGTAGTTCCTCCCAGCCGCCGATGACGGCTCGGCCCGTGGCGAGGAGTACGCCTGCTCCGACCGACTCGGGGATCAAGGGCGGTACGGCGCAGACTCCGTCGAAGCCCTCGGTCCCACCGGGTCGTGGTTCCGGTGAAGGCATCTCCGGCAGGCCAGTGGCGCCCGCGAGCGGAAGCATGCCGAGTCCAGCGCTGGCCGGGACACAGACCTCCGGAGTGGAGCTCGTGCAGGCCGGGGGCACCGCCACCGGGCCGTTCGGGGGTGCCCCCGGTCCGGAGACGCCTCGCACCACCGGCCCGACGACCGTCTCTCCGGCCGCGCCGATCGTCGGCCCGGGGAAGGTCGGCCCCGGAGGCCGGGAGATCGCGGGTGGCGTGGTGCCGGTCGAGGGCTCCGGTCCGCGTGGCGGTCGGGCTCCCGGTGGTTCCGGTGAGGTCAGTCCGGTCATGGGCGCCCGAGGCCCTGGAGCTTCTGGTGGCCGGCAGTCCGGGGGTTCTCTGGCGCGACCTGGCGGGGTCGCGGGAGAGACGGCGAAGCCGGGTGGCGCACAGGGCAAGCAGTCGTTCACGGAAGGCGGGTCCGGGCTGGGAGCACGCAATCGCCTCAGGGGTGAGTCGGGCCCCGCTACGACGAACGGCGCGTCTCCCGGTATCCCGCTGGGTGGAGCACAAGGACGCAAGAAGGAGCGGGGGAAGGACGGCAAGCGGCCCGACTACCTCGTTGAGGACGAGGAGACCTGGGCGTCGAAGAAGCCCGCGAATCCGAACGTGGTGGAATGAAAGCCGGTCCGTGAGCGGACAACGGTTCTGATCGCATCCCGCAGGTCGGTGACCTGTGGGATGCCGCGCTGAGTGGGGTGACCAGGTTTGACGAGCCGCCGGTTGGCACGTGGTACGGCGGCCCTTGCCGCTGGGGCACTGATCTGGGGTGTCGGGGCACCGGTGGCATCGGCCGATCAGATCAGGGACCAGCAGTGGGCTCTGAAGGCGCTCGAGGCGGAGACGAAGGTCTGGCCGACGAGCCAAGGCGATGGTGTGGTCGTCGCCGTGATCGACACGGGGGTGAGCCAGGATCAGCCGGACCTCACCGGACAGGTGCTTCCCGGGGGCGACTTCTCCGGTGGCAACACGGACGGTCGAGTGGACAACGACGGCCACGGCACCGGGATGGCGAGCCTGATCGCCGGACACGGACACGGCTCCCAGGACGGGATCATGGGCCTTGCCCCGAAGGCGAAGATCCTCCCGGTGAAGATCAAGTCTGGCGGCGACGGCCCGGACTCCCAGTCCACCTCCGAGCCGCAGCCGACCCCGGATCCTCAGCAGAACGACCTGGCGGACGCGATCCGCTTCGCGGCGGACCACGGTGCGAAGGTCGTCAACATGTCCATCGGAGGATATTCGCGCTTCGACTCGAAGCTGCGGAAGGCGGTCAACTACGCGGTGTCCAAGGACATCGTGCTGGTCTCCAGTTCGGGCAACGGGGCTGGTCTGGGGGTCGAGTATCCGGCCGCCTTCCCCGGCGTGGTGGCGGTGGGAGCCGTGGACTCCAACGGGGTTGTGTGGGAGCGTTCCACGTCCGGCCCCGAGACCACGCTCACTGCACCCGGCGTGGGGATCTACCGTTCCGCTCCGAAGTCCTCGACGGGCTACGAGCGGAGGAACGGTACTTCGGATTCCACTGCCTACGTCTCCGCGACGGCGGCGCTCATCCGTTCCAAGTACCCGAACCTGTCCGCTGGGCAGGTGATCAATCGGATGATCAAGTCGGCCACGAGCCCGGTCGGTGGGCTGGCGGTGCCCAACGGTCAGTACGGCTACGGCCTCGTCGCGCCGGCGAAGGCCCTGGAGGCGAATCCCGCTGTGGACAACGGGCCCCGGGAGAACCCCCTGCTCGGGCGGATGGAGGCGAAGGGCACTCCGCCTCCGGTGGACGAGGAGACCGACGAGCCTGCCGTCGTGCCCATGGTCCCCGAGGGGGACAAGGCGAGCGGCGGGAACGGGGTCGGGGTGGTCGTGGGGGTGGCGGCCGGGGGGTTGGTGTTGGTGGTCGCTCTCGTCGGGGTGTTGGTGGTGCGGAGGCGGCGGGGGGCGGGTCAGTGAGTGGCGAGCCATTCGTCGCGTAGGGCGGCCATCTGGAGGACGTCCCAGTAGCGGTCGTCCCAGTGGTGGGCTTGGCGGGAGCGGCCTTCGAGGGTGAAGCCGGACTTGCGGTAGGAGTGGGCGGCGCGTTCGTTGTACTCGAAGACTTCGAGGTGGACGCGGTGGAGGCGGATGGTCTCGAAGGCGTGGCGCAGGACCAGGAGGGTGGTTTCGGTGCCGATGCCGCGGCCGGTGTGGTCCGGGGTGAGGGCGATCCGGTAGCCGGCGGAGGAGTTGTCGGGGTCGACGTCGTTGAGGGCGGCCTCGCCGAGGAAGCGGCCGGTGGCGGGGTCTTCGACGGCGAGGTCGAGGCGGTCGGGCTGTTGGGCGCGGGTGGTGCACCACTGGTGGATCCGGTCGCGGGTGAAGGCGGTGCGGGTGCCGGTGAGCCGTTTGGTGGTCTCGTCGGCGCAGAGTTCCCACATCGGGTCGGTGTGCCGTTCGTCGAGGGGGACGAGCCGGATGGTGGGGCCGTGCAGGGTGGGCTTCACGGCGAGGGCGGCGAGATCGGTGGGAGCGGTCATGGCGGCCAGGATGGATGGTCGGCTTCCGGTTCGTCCACGTGTTTAGTCCTGGCGTGCGGGCGCGCACCGGTTGGGGTGCGCGCGGGGACGGGGGCGTGTGTCGGGCGGTCGCGCCGGGTGAATGCGCCGGGGGTGGCAGTATTTCGGCGACCGCTGGCGTCATTGCCGCTGGTGGGGTTCCCCCGGTGGCGGAGATGCTGGGCCCATGAGCACTCCTGAGCGCACGCGGGTCGAGAGCACGTCGATCGCCGCCACGAACACCGCCGACGACGGGATCGTCCCCGACACCAAGGACTGGACCTGGGTGCTGGAACGCCCGTGCCCCGACTGCGGGTTGGAGACTCCGCGGGTGGTGCGGGAGGACGTCGCCGGGATGGTCCGGGCCAATGCGGAGGGCTGGCTGGCGGTGCTGGCGGGGGATGTGGACGGGCTGCGCAGGCGGCCGGCTCCGGGCGTGTGGTCGGACCTGGAGTACGCGTGCCACATCCGGGACGTGTTCCGGCTGTTCGAGGTCCGGTTGAACCTGATGCTGGACCTGGAGGACCCGCTGTTCCCCAACTGGGACCAGGACGAGACGGCCGTCGCCGAGCGCTACGGGGAGCAGGACCCGAAGGTGGTGGCCGGGGAGCTGGCGGAGGCCGCTGAGACGCTCGCCGCCGCTTTCGAGCGGGTGGCGGGGGCGCAGTGGGCGCGGACCGGGAGCCGCAGCGACGGGGCGCGGTTCACGGTCGAGTCGTTCTCCCGGTACCTGATCCACGACCCGGTGCACCACCTGTTCGACGTGACGGGCGAGCGGGTCTGAAGCCGGTCCTGAAGCCGGGCCTGGAGCCGGGCCCGGGAGCGGGGCCGAGGCCCGGTCTGAGGCCGGACCGGAGGCGGCCGGGGCGCGGGGTCACCAGCCGGAGGCCTCGCGCAGCATGGTGCGGCGCAGCCGTCCGGCCACGCTGGCGGCGTCGGTGCCGATGACGTCGGCGATCTCGGGGGCGGCGAGGCCGACGACGTAGTGCAGGATCGCCAGGTCGTCGTCGGCCGGGTGGCGGTCCGGGGCGGGGGTCGCCTGGCGGGTGTGGTCGGCGACGGTGCCGCGCAGGATCTCCCAGGCGTGCGCGGTGGGGTTGGAGCTGCCCATCAACTCCCGCCAGTGCACCGCGATTTCCGCGAAGGCCTGTTGGACGGCGACGGCCGCGGCGCTGTGCTCGGTCAGCCACACGCGCGCGTAGCTGAGGTACCGGGGGCGGTGGAGTTCGCAGAACGCGGTGAACTCCAGGGGCACCTCCGCCGGCTCGCCGGGCCTCGGGGGCGGCTCGGCTGAACTCTCATGACGGTTGGTCATCTCGGCTTCTCGGAAAGGGAGATGGGTTTCTGACGGTCGATCATCTGTGCTCACTCTACGGTAGGCCCTCGGTGCGCTGGGTGACCAATCCGATGGAATGCCCGGAACCCGCCGCCGCCAGGCCGGTTCCGGTGGCGATCGGGTGCGGCGAGGTGGCGGGACGGCCGGGCGGAGGGCCGGCGAGGGCCGGTGGGGCGGTGCTGCGCAGTGGCGCGGGATTCGTAGGTGCGAGCGTGTCGCGGCTGGTCAGAGGGTGTGGGGCGACGGCGGCCGCAGGGCGGTTGATGTGCCACCGTAGGCCCTGTGGAGGCTGGCGTCCACGCCCAGGGCGCGAACCTGGGTGCGCACAACCACCCGCACAACCGCACTCACGATCGTGGGGAAGATCGCCACGGAAGAGGGCATGGTCGTCACCGCGATGACGTCCGCGCGGGCGGGCCGGACGGCGTGCGCGGAACGGGTGCGCCGTGGGCGCGGTGGACCCGGCGCCCGCCGCGCGCCGGGGCGGAGGGCGCGCTGGTGGGGCGGCCGTTGGACGGGGTGGTCCCGCGACCGCCGGTGTGCCGCCGGGCGCGTCCGCCACACCCCGGCGGCCCGGGTCGGGCCGGGCGGAACGCCGGGGGCGGGAGGGCGGGCGGAGCGGCCGGCTGTCCGTCAGGAGGTCGTCCGGGCCTCCGTGGGGGAGATCCGGTCGACGGCGGTGTCCCGTTCGACCTGGGTCGGGAAGGCTTCGACGGCCCGTCGCCGGGCCGCCTGCGCCGCCGCGGCTGCCGCGGCCGCAGCCGCCGCAGCTGCCCCGGCGGCGGCCTCCTCGCGCTCGCACCGGTGCGCCGGGCCCGCGTGCGCCGCGCCCGTGGCGTGGGCGCCGGCGGCATGCGGACCCGCGGCGTGGGCACTCGCCGCGTGCACACCCGTGGCGTGCGCGGCGGGGGCGTGCACGCCCCCCGTGAGCGCCCCGGGGGCGTGTCCGGTGGCCCGTCGTCGGCGGCCGAGCGCGGCCCGGGCGGCATGCTCCTCGGCGGCCTGTCTAGCGGCCAGGTAGGCCTGTACGGCCGCCATGCCGTAGACGGGCTGGATGAGCTGGTGGCCCTTGAAGAAGGGCCTGGCCGGGGCGAACCCGGCGGCGACCACGAGGTCGCGGATCTCTGCTATCTCGGCCTCACTGCGGGCGGTGAAGCGGACCTCCCAGCCCTTCTTGTACGTATGCCCCTTCTCGCCGCTGCGGCGGGCGGGGTCCGGGCGGCGGACGTATCCGGGCAGACGGCCGAGGCGGAGCTGGGCCGCGCGGAGGCCGGCGGTCTCGTCACGTGACATGACGTAAGCCTAGGCAATCCCCGGGGCGGGATTGACGCCTTGGGGGTCCCTCGCCGTATGCCTTTGATCACTCTGGGTCAGGCGACCAGGTCGGCGATCGTTTTCGATCACATATGACAACCTGATGAGCGTCAATTACTCCAAATGAGTGAGGTTATGAGGACTTTAGTGCGGGCTGATCCCGGTTTCGCGACGGTTGGGTAACAGTGCGTCAGGGTCTCGGTCGCGGGTCCGGACGGTTGGGGATGGTGTCGGCATGAGCTACCGGATTCCGTCGCCGCCGCCGTCCCTGGAGGAGCTGGCGAAGCGTCAACAGAACGTCGTCACCGCGAGCCAGCTGCGCGCCCGGGGCGTGCCGGCCCGGATCATCACCGAGCACTGCCGCCGGGGCGGCCCCTGGCGGCGGGTGCTGCCCCGGGTCTACCTGCTGCAGTCCGCCGAGCCCACCCCGGAGCAGCGGATGTGGGCCGCGCTGCTGTACGCCGCGCAGAACGGCCGGGAGGAGGGCCGCCGGGAGGGCGCGGTGATCACCGGTACGGCCGCGCTGGCGCTGTACGGCTTCACGGTTGTGCCCCGGCTGCCGGCGGTGACCGGGGTGGACGTCCTGGTGCCCCGGCAGCGCCGGCTGAAGGATGTCGGCGAGGTGCGGATCCGGCGCACCGAACGGGAGTTGGTGGCCCGCTCGGTGCACGGCCTGGCCTGTGCGCCGGTGGCCCGGGCGGTCGCCGACGCGCTGGTCGAGTGGACGGCGGAGCCGGGTGGCGCGGCGCCGGTGCGCGAGGTGCTGCGGGAGGCCGTCGCCCTGCCCGGGAACCGCTGCACGGTACGGGAGTTGGTGTCCGAGCTGACCGACTCGGGGCTGACCTGCGAGCCGCGGGTGCGGGCTGCCCTGGACGAACTGCTGGCCACCGAACGGGACTTGGCGCTGGAGCGGATCGGCCGCCTGGTGGACGAGCGGCTGCTGCCCGCCCCGCTGAACGCCCCCGAGCTGCGGATGCGCGGCGGCACGTACATCGCCGTCCCGGACCTCTACTGGCCGGAGCGGGGCGTCGCGGTGGAGGTGGACTCGGAGCTGCGCAGCGTGAGCGAGGGCGAGGCCGCCTGGGTGCGCGGCGGGCAGCACCGGATGGAGTACCTGGGCATCCGGGTGGTGTACGTCTGCGGGGCCGCGCTGGCCGCCGACCCGGACGCGGTCGGCGGCGAACTGCGCGAGGCGTACCGGGTCGGCGGGACGGACGTGGTGGAGCTGCTGGTGGTCTGAGCGGGCGACGCCGCCGACCGGGACACGCCGGCCGCACCCACAACACGCCCGCACAGCACGCCCCCCGAATGCCGTTACGAACGGACCACCGGCGCGCCGACCAGCTCGACCCCGGCCGCCCGCAGCTCCGCCAGCGCGGCGGCGGTGGTCTCCGGGTTCACCCCGGCGGTGAGGTCCAGCAGCACGCGGGTGGTGAAGCCCGCCCGGGCGGCGTCCAGCGCGGTCGCCCGGACGCAGTGGTCGGTGGCGATGCCGACCACGTCGACCTGGTCGACCTGCCGTTCGCGCAGCCACTCCACCGGACCGCGGTTGTTCTCGTCCAGCCCCTCGAAGCCGCTGTACGCCGCTGAGTGGGCGCCCTTGTCGAAGACCGCCTCGACCGCGCCGGAGATGACGGCGGGCGCGAAGTTGGGGTGGAAGCCCACGCCCTCGGTGCCGGCCACGCAGTGCGGCGGCCAGCTGTCGACGTAGTCCGGCTCGGCGGAGAAGTGGTTGCCCGGGTCGATGTGGTGGTCGCGGGTGGCGAGGATGTGCCGGTAGCCGGGGGAGGACTCGGTGATCAGGTCGGTGATGGCGGCGGCCACCTCGGCGCCGCCGGCGACGGCCAGGCTGCCGCCCTCGCAGAAGTCGTTCTGCACGTCGACGACGATCAGTGCCCGGTGCATGACTCGCATCCTCGGATCTCGGGGGCCCGCGGGAGGCGGCGCCCCGGTGGGGGAGCCCTCGGGAGTACGCGGCCCGGCCGTGCCGGGCGCGGGGGGTACTCGGGGAGCTCCGGGGGAACTCGGGGAACTCTACGGCTGACTCTAGGGAGTGGCGCCCGGGGGCGGAAGCCCCGGGGCCGGTCCGGGACATCCCGTCCGCGGGGACGGGCGCGGCGACGGGAGACCCGGGGCCGGTCCGGTGGTCCGGCCCCGGGTTCCGGTCAGCGGCCGGGGCCGGCCGGCAGGACCAGTTCGGTCGGCAGCACCGGGTCGCCCTTGGACAGCTGGGTGGCCGACAGCGGCAGCGCGGCGCGGGCGCGCACGTGCCGGTCGCGGGCGGCGCTGAGCGGTTCCCGGCCGACGGTCTCGCCGCCCAGGACCAGCGGCACCTGCGTCAGGTGCGGGCGCAGGTAGTCCGGGACGGGGCCGGTGCCGACCACCTCGGCCTCGGCCACGCCGTCGGCGTCGGGCCGGCGGGCCGCCCACTTGCGGCCGCCGATGCTGGTCTTGCCGCCGGCCGCGCGCTTGGCGACCGGGATCAGCGGCCCGCCGTCGGTCTCGGCCCGGGCGACCAGCTTGTAGACCATCGCGCAGGTCGGGTGCCCGCTGCCGGTGACCAGGCTGGTGCCGACGCCGTAGCCGTCGACCGGGGCGGCGGCCAGGGCGGCGATCGCGTACTCGTCGAGGTCCGAGGTGACGATGATCCTGGTCCGGTCGGCGCCGAGGTCGTCCAGCTGGCGGCGGACCCGGTGGGCCAGCAGGGTGAGGTCGCCGGAGTCGATCCGGACCGCGCCCAGGTCGGGGCCGGCCACCTCGACCGCGGTGCGCACGGCCTCGCGCAGGTCGAAGGTGTCGACCAGCAGGGTGGTGCCCTTGCCCATGGAGGCGATCTGCGCCTTGAAGGCGTCCCGCTCGCTGTCGTGCACCAGGGTGAAGGCGTGGGCGGCGGTGCCGGTGGTCGGGATGCCGTGGGTGAAGCCGGCCTCCAGGTCGGAGGTGGCGGCGAAGCCGGCCACGTAGGCGGCCCGGGCGGCGGAGACGGCGGCGTGCTCGTGGGCCCGGCGGGCGCCCATCTCGATCACCGGGCGGCCGCCGGCGGCGGCGGTCATCCGGGAGGCGGCGGCGGCGATGGCCGAGTCGTGGTTGAGGATCGAGAGGATCACCGTCTCCAGGATCACGGCCTCGGCGAAGGTGCCCTCGACGGTGAGCAGGGGGGAGCCGGGGAAGTAGACCTCGCCCTCGGGGTAGCCGTGGATGTCGCCGCGGAAGCGGTAGTCGGCGAGGAAGCGCAGGGTCTCCTCGTCGACCACGCCCTGGTCGGCCAGCCAGTCCAGCTGGGGCGAGGTGAAGCGGAAGTTCTCGACGGCGTCCAGCACCCGGCCGGTGCCGGCCATGACGCCGTAGCGGCGGCCGCTCGGCAGGCGGCGGGTGAACACCTCGAAGACGGAGCTGCGGTGCGCGGCCCCGCTGCGCAGGGCGGCCTGCAGCATGGTGAGCTCGTAGCGGTCGGTGAGCAGGGCGGTCGAAGCGGCCGCTCGCACGGAAGTGGCGTCCATACGGATGATGCTACTACCACTTAGCGTCAGAGTGACGATTTCTCGTCGAGCGTGCCGGGGCGGAATCGCCCGGGTGTCCCCCGGATGGCAGCATGGGGCATGAGTGGTTACGGACGACTGTGCAGCGAGGAGGACCGGGGTGAGCGTCGCGCCCGTGGAGATCGAGCGCCCGGAGGTCGAGGGGGTGCCGGTGACCGAGCCGGACACGCCCTGGGTGACCATCGTGCACAACGACCCGGTCAATCTGATGAGCTACGTCCAGTACGTCTTCCAGGCCTACTTCGGCTACCCGAAGGACAAGGCCCGGAAGCTGATGATGGACGTCCACACCAAGGGCCGGGCGGTGGTCTCCAGCGGTTCCCGCGAGGAGATGGAGCGCGACGTCCAGGCGATGCACGGCTACGGCCTCTGGGCGACGCTGCAGCACGACTGACACCGGGCCGACTGACGCCGAGCCGACTGACACCGGGCCGACCGGCGCCGGCCGTACGACCGAAGACGACGAAGACGGGCTGACCGATACAGATGGCTGGGTTGTTCGAGAGCGCCGGCAGTGGTGGCGCGGCGATCGCGCTGGACGAGTGGGAGGCCTCCATCCTGCGCTCGCTGGAAGTGCAGGTGCTGGAGCTGATCGGCCCCGGTCCGGGCGGGGAGGGCGACGACCCGCTGGCCGCGCTGTTCGCCGAGGGCCCGACCGAGGCGCCCGCCGACCCGGTGCTGGCCCGGTTCTTCCCGGACGCCTACAGCGACCCGGAGGAGCCGGCGGACGAGGAGGCCGAGGTCGCGTCCGGGGAGTTCCGCCGCTTCACCGAGCTGGACCTGCGGGCCCGCAAGCGGGACGACGCGCTGTTCGTCGTCCGGGCGCTGGACGGGCTCGGCGGCGGCGGGGTGCTCAAGCTGGCCGCGCCGGACTGCCTGCGCTGGCTGGGTGCGCTGAACGACCTGCGGCTGGCCGTCGGCGTCCGGCTGGAGGTCACCGAGGACGACGAGGACGGCCTCTACGAGCTGCCCGACGAGGACGAGCGCAAGCCGCTGGTGATGGCGTACCTGTGGCTGGGCGCCCTGCAGGAGTCGCTGCTGGAGGCGATGGCGGACTGACCTGCGCGGACTGACCTGCGCGGACCGCTCCGCGCGGACCGCTCCGCGGGGGTCGCCGTATACGCACCGTGTCGCACGGATCGCCCTGCGGGGTCGATCCTGCCCGATTCCGGGCAAGCCCCGGCCGTTTTGTCCAGAATATGGACGATCAGCCGGGGCTTTTGCCATCAAAATGGGACAGAACATACCAGGTCATGCTCAAATAACGCTCAGATGGACGCCGCTATCCGAACCCTGCGTGGTACGACTTCTCCACCCCCGAGACCGACCAGGACGGTGCACAGTGGCCGAGAAGTTGTACGACGAAAGGGTCGATACTCCACCGGATGCGGAGGGCTACGAGCGCGGGCTCGGCAGCCGCCAGATCCAGATGATCGCGATCGGCGGTGCGATCGGCACCGGCCTGTTCCTCGGCGCGGGCACCGCGATCTCCCGCTCCGGTCCCAGCCTGATCCTCTCCTACGCCGTCGCCGGCCTGGTGATCTTCGTGATCATGCGGGCGCTCGGCGAACTGCTCACCTACCGCCCGGTCTCCGGCAGCTTCGCCGAGTACGCCCGGGAGTTCCTCGGCCCCTTCGCCGGCTACGTGACCGGCTGGACGTACTGGCTGTTCTGGGTCGTCACCGGCATGGCGGAGACCACCGCCGCCGCCGTCTACGTGCGGTTCTGGGCGCCCGGCATACCGCAGTGGGCCAGCGCGCTGACCTTCCTGGTCCTGCTCTACGCGGCCAACCTGATCTCGGTGAAGCTGTTCGGCGAGATCGAGTTCTGGTTCTCCATGGTCAAGGTCACCGCCATCATCGGCATGATCCTGATCGGCGTCGGCGTGCTGACCCTGGGCTTCAGCAAGGCCGGTGACACCGCGTCACTCGGCCACCTCTGGCAGGACGGCGGCTTCTTCCCCGAGGGCATCGGCTCCACCGTGATGACCCTTCAGATCGTCATGTTCGCCTACCTGGGCGTCGAACTCGTCGGCGTCACCGCGGGCGAGAGCGAGAACCCCGAGAAGACCCTGCCGCGGGCCATCAACACCCTGCCGTGGCGGATCATGCTGTTCTACATCGGCGCCCTGGTGGTCATCCTCTCGCTCGTGCCGTGGACCGAATTCCGGCCCGGCGTCAGCCCGTTCGTCGCCGCCTTCGGCAAGATCGGCATCCCGGCGGCGGCCGGCATCATCAACTTCGTGGTGCTCACCGCCGCGCTCTCCTCCTGCAACTCCGGGATGTACTCCACCGGCCGGATGCTGCGCGACCTCGCGCTGCGCGGGCAGGCCCCGGGACGGCTCACCAGGCTCAACTCCCGCCGCACCCCGGCCTTCGCGATCACCGTCTCCTGTCTGCTGATGGGCATCGGCGTGGTGCTCAACGGCGTCGTCCCGGCGCGGGCGTTCGAGTACATCACCTCGGTCGCCACGGTCTGCGGCCTGTGGACCTGGGCGATGATCCTGATCTCCCAGATCCGCTACCGCCGGGCCTGGCGGGCCGGCCACCTGCCGCCGCCCACCTTCAAGGCGCCCGGCGGCACCTGGGTCAGCGGGGCCGCGCTCGCCTTCCTCGCGGTGGTCGTGGTGCTGATCGCGCTGGACCGGGACAACCGGATCTCGCTGTTCGTCTTCCCGGTCTGGGCCCTGCTGCTGGTCGGCGGCTACCAGGTGCTCAAGCGCCGCGACCCGCAGGCCGTCCTCGGCGCCGCGCCGGACGGGGCGCCCGCCCCCACCGGGAACGCCTCCACCGGGAACACCCTCGACGGGAACGCCCTCGACGGGAACGTGGACGCCCGCTGACCGAGCCTCGGACACCCGGCGGACGGCCGCCGGGGCGTGGCTATCCTGACCGCATGCTGACCATCACCCGAGAACTCCGCGACCGGATCGTGGCCCACGCCCGCGCCGACCACCCGGACGAGGCCTGCGGCGTGGTCGCCGGACCGGCCGGCAGCGGCCGGCCCGAGCGGTTCGTCCCGATGCTCAACGCGGCCCGCTCGCCCACCTTCTACGAGTTCGACTCGGGCGACCTGCTCAAGCTCTACCGCGAGATGGACGACCGGGACGAGGAGCCGGTGATCGTCTACCACTCGCACACCGCCACCGAGGCCTACCCCTCGCGCACCGACGTGAGCTACGCCTCCGAGCCGTTCGCCCACTACGTCCTGGTCTCCACCGCCGAGGGCAGCGGCGAGGAGGACCCCTACCAGTTCCGCTCGTTCCGCATCGTGGACGGCGAGATCACAGAGGAAGACGTGCAGGTCGTCGAGGCCTACCCGGTGTGACCGGTACCGGCGCGGACCCGGCCCGCCGACCCCTCCGAGGGGGCGGCGGGCCGCCGTCGTCTCAGCCCTGGGAACGGGAACATCCGGATCCCGAGACGGGCATGTCGAAGCGAGCCCGGGAATCTATACGATGAGCCCATGCGTTCCGTCGATGTGAGCACCCAGGCCCCGGGCACCCGCCTCGTGGCGCGCCTGCACATCGACCTGTGCCGGCACGCCGGTGCGATCTGTCCCGGCACGCCCGCGCGCTCGCGCTGAGAGCCGCTTCACCACCTCACCCGGGCCCGCCGCCCCGCGGCGACGCCGGGCCCCGGGCGCCCGCCCCGCCGCGTCCGCCGCGGCCCACCCACTCCACGACTCGCACAGGAGCGCACCCATGGCCATCGAGGTCCGCATCCCGACCATCCTCCGCACCTACACCGACGGCGCCAAGGCCGTCGAGGGCAACGGCAGCAACCTCGGGGAACTCTTCACCGACCTCGACGCCCGCCACCCGGGCATCGCCGCCCGCCTGGTCGAGGGCGGCGAGCTGCGCCGCTTCGTCAACGTCTACCTGAACGACGAGGACGTCCGCTTCCTGGAGGGCATCTCCACCGCCCTCGCCGACGGCGACAGCGTCACCATCCTGCCCGCCGTGGCCGGCGGCGCCCGCTAGCGTTGACCGGTTCCCCCGTCGCCACGGCGGGGGAACCATCCCTCTCCACCCTCACCGCCGTGGCCGGAGGCCTCCCTTGCGTTACGACAGTCCGCTCGAAGCCGTCGGCAACACCCCGCTGGTCCGCCTGCCGCGGCTGTCCGCCGCCGTCCCCGGCAACGCCGACGGCCTGGTGACCCTCTGGGCCAAGCTGGAGGACCGCAACCCCACCGGCTCGATCAAGGACCGCCCGGCCCTGCACATGATCGAGCGCGCCGAGGCCGACGGCCGGCTCACCCCCGGCTGCACCGTCCTGGAGCCCACCAGCGGCAACACCGGCATCTCGCTGGCCATGGCCGCCAAGCTCAAGGGCTACCGGATGGTCTGCGTGATGCCCGAGAACACCAGCGAGGAGCGGCGCGAGCTGCTGCGCATGTGGGGCGCCGAGATCATCCCGTCCCCGGCCGCCGGCGGCTCCAACACCGCCGTCCGGATGGCCAAGGAGATCGCCGCCGAGCACCCCGACTGGGTCATGCTCTACCAGTACGGCAACCCCGACAACGCCGGTGCCCACTACACCGGCACCGGCCCCGAGATCCTCGCCGACCTGCCGACCGTCACCCACTTCGTGGCCGGCCTCGGCACCACCGGCACCCTGATGGGCGTCGGCCGCTACCTGCGCGAGAAGGTCCCCGGCGTGAGGATCGTCGCCGCCGAGCCGCGCTACGACGACCTGGTGTACGGGCTGCGCAACCTGGACGAGGGCTTCGTTCCCGAGCTGTACGACGCCGAGGTGCTCACCACCCGGTTCTCGGTCGGCTCCGCGGACGCCGTCCGCCGCACCCGTGAACTCCTCCAGCAGGAGGGCATCTTCGCGGGCGTCTCGACCGGCGCCATCCTGCACGCGGCGATCGGCGTCGGCCGCAAGGCGGCGGCGGCCGGCGAGCGCGCGGACATCGTCTTCGTGGTCGCGGACGGCGGTTGGAAGTACCTCTCCACCGGCATCTACACCGCCGAGTCCACCGAGGCCGCGGTCGAGGCGCTGCAGGGCCAGCTCTGGGCGTAGGGCCTATCCGCCCTGCGACACCTTCCGCGCCCGGGCCCAGACCTGTCGGTCCACCGTGCCGGCCCGGCGGCGGAAGTCCGCCAGCGGCACCTCGCGCAGCTCGTCGGTCTCCAGCCAGCTGGCCCGGCCCTGCCGGTCGCCCACCACGCCGGGCGGCAGCGGCAGCACGCCCGGGCGCTCCGCGTGGTGCTTGCTGGTGATCTTCGCGACGGTGGCGGTCCGGCCGTGCACCCGCAGCACCAGGCACGGGCGGTCCTTGGCACCGGGGCCGTCCTCGAACGGCACCAGCGCCCACCAGACCTCCTGCGGCCGCGGGCCGGCCCCCGTCCGCGGTCGCGGACCGGTCGGCCCGGACGGACGCGGCGCCGGACGGGCGCGCCGCACCAGCGCCGCCGCGGCGGCGGCCAGCAGCGCGACGCCCAGCAGCGACAGGACGAGCCAGGTAGCGGTCATGCCGTTCATGCGGCGAACCGTACCGGGCCGGGGGTGAACGCCACCACCGCGACGGCCGGACACCCGTCCGGGCATTTGTCCGCGCATTGCTCCCGGTTCGTCACGGAACTGCCACAATGCCCGTTCTGCGCCCGGAGCCCCGGCCGTCCCGGCAAGGCTGCGTCACGAACGTCCGCCCCCGTCCCCCGGAGGTGCCCCGTGGCCCGTGGCCCCGAGCTGTGGTCCTACGCCGAGATCGCCCGCCACATCAACGTCCGGCGCGAGACCGTCCGCAGCTACCGGAGGCACCGGCTGCTGCCCGATCCGGACGTGATCGACGGCAGCGGCCACCCGCGGTGGTACCCGTTCACCATCCGCAGCTGGGCCCGCAACCGGCCCCGCCGCCGCTGATCCCCCGGCCCGTCAACCGCCCGCGCCCCCGCCCCGGGCGTTCTGGTGATTCCGCCCACAGCCCGGCACGGGGACGGGGGCAAAGTGCCGCTCCGCCCTTACCCTCGACACACCAACGCAGTGCTACCGGCCGGTCCACCGGGCCCGGCCTGCCGTTTTCCATGCTGTTTTCCACGCTGTGCCCGTGGAGGACGGCGATGCCGTTTTCCAGCAGCAGCCAGGATGTGTCGGGGCGGAGGGGCTCGGATGAAACTGACCGTGGTGGGGTGCTCGGGGAGCTTCCCGGCCGCCGACTCGCCCTGCTCCAGCTACCTGGTCGAGGCCGAGGGCTACCGCGTCGTCCTCGACCTCGGCAACGGAGCCCTCGGCGCCCTCCAGAAGTACACCGGCCTCTACGACGTCGACGCCGTCCTGCTCAGCCACCTGCACGCCGACCACTGCGTCGACCTGTGCGCCTACTGGGTGGCCCGCAACTACCGCGCCGAGGGTTGTCCCGAACTGCTGCCCGTGTACGGCCCGGCCGGCACCGCCGAGCGGCTCGCCCGCGCCTACGACATGCCGGAGAACCCCGGCATGAAGGAGGTGTTCGAGTTCCGCACCCTCACCCCCGGCGGCTTCCGGCTCGGCCCGTTCCGGATCGACGTCGCCCAGGTCAACCACCCCGTCGACGCCTTCGCCTTCCGGCTGGAGCACGACGGCCGCTCGCTGGTCTACAGCGGGGACACCGGCGAGAGCGCCGAACTCGTCGAACTCGCCCGCGACACCGACCTCTTCCTCTGCGAGGCCGCGTACATCGACGGGCGCGACACCTACCAGGCCGTCCACCTCAACGGCCGCGAGGCCGGCGAGCACGCCGCCGCGGCCCGCGCCCGCCGGCTCGTCCTGACCCACATCCCCCCGTGGACCGACGCCGAGCACAACCGGCGGGACGCCGCGGCGGCCTACCCCGGGCCGGTCGAGGTCGCCCGGGCCGGCGCGGTGTACGAGGTCTGAGAGCGGGCCGGCGAGGCCTGAGAGCGGGCCGGCGAGGTCGGGCGGGATTCCCGGAAAAATGCTTCGGGACGACCCGCAACCTCCGCGCCCCCCGCACGTCCTTGTGAGTGAGCGGCGGGAAACGCCGCCGGAACGGCCGGCCCGTCGGGCACGGACGCGATCACACTACTCATCAGGCCCGCTTCGTGCTGCCCGGATCCGGTCGTACCGGTCCGGGACGGATATCCAGGGGGAAATCCCATGCGCAAGACCAACCGTGCCCTGAACCGGGCCCGCCGGCTCACCCCGGCGCTGGCGCTGACCGCCGCGCTGCTCGCCGGCGGCGCCGTGACCGCGGCCCCGGCCTTCGCCGCCGCCGGGCCGCTCAGCCTCACCGTGCACACCCCGGCGGTGGTCGGCTTCGCGGGCGGGCCGGTCGAGTTCACCGAGCACCTCGGCAACCCGGGTGACCAGGGCACCTCCGTCGTGCTGGACTTCGAGATCGAGAGCGACCTCGGGACGCCGCCGAACGCCCTGAGCCTCGACTACTTCAGCGAGCTGACCGGCGGCTGGCTCCCGGTGGAGCTGACGGAGCGCCCCGGGGCGGACAAGGTGGTCAACGCGGGCGGCACCGGCAAGGTCGTGGTCCCGGCGGGCGGCACGGACGTCCGGCTGCGGCTCGGCGTGCCGATGGGCAGGCCCCACGACGGGGCCACCAACGGCGGCACCGGCCCGAGCCTCACCTTCCGCACCGGCGTCAAGGGCTGGTCGCAGGACTCCCCGGTCGAGCCGCCGCTCACCGACAGCCACGTGGTCAAGGTGGAGGGGATCAGCAACGGCGTGTCCGGGGTCCCGGCCGAGGTCGTCGCGGGCGGCGAGCCCGTCGAGTTCGACGCGGTGCTCTCGAACCCGACGCCGTCCGCCTACACCAACCTCGGCAACGTGCTGTTCACCGACCGCCTCGCCAAGGTCGAGGTCCGCGGCGCCGACGGGAAGTGGACCACCGTGCCGGGCGTCACGGCCCCGGCGGAGCCCGTGGCGGGCCACTACCTGGACGGCCGCAACTCCTCGGCGGCGCCCCAGAGTTCGACCACCCGGCGGGTCCGGGTCAGCTACCCCGCCGACAGCCCGCTGGGCAGGACGGCGCTGAACCCCTGCGTGTTCGTCAACGAGGGCGAGGAGATGCCCTTCCGGGGCACCACCATGTGCTCGCAGGGCGCCACCACCGAGGTCGTCGCCCCCGCGCCGAAGCCCTCCCCGACCGGCACCCACAAGGCCGGCGAGCCCTCGACCGGGCCGGCCGGCTCCGACGGCTCGCAGTCGAGGCCGGACGGCGGCGCGGGCGTCGCCCAGTCGGCCGGCGACACCACCACGGCGCCGGCCGCCCCCGCTCCGGCCGCTTCGCAGCCCGCCGTGTTGTCCGCGGACAACGTTCCCGCCGCGGCCGCCCGGCCGGTGGACGCGAACCTGGCCTCCACCGGTGCGGACAGCGACCGGACCGGCCTGATCGCGGGCGTCGGCGCGCTGCTGGTCGGCGCCGGTGCGGGGGCCTTCGTGCTGATCCGCCGCCGCCGCACCGGCTGACCCCGCGCACGGCAGTGCCGTCCCCGGCCGGACGGCTAGAGCAGGCCGGGGACGGGCAGCCCGAGGTGGTCCCGCAGGGTGGGGCCGGTGTAGTCGGTGCGGAAGACCCCGCGCTCCTGGAGCAGCGGGACCACGCGGTCGACGAACTCGTCCAGGCCGCCCGGGGTGAGGTGCGGGACGAGGATGAAGCCGTCGGCCGCGTCGCTCTGCACGAAGCGGTCGATCTCGGCGGCGACGGTGGCGGGCGCTCCGATGAAGGACTGCCGGCCGGTCAGCTCGATCACCAGTTCGCGGCTGGTCAGCCTCTTCTCCGCGGCCACCGCCCGCCACCGTTCGGCGACGGCCACCGGGTCGGCGTGCCGGACCCGGCCCTGGACCAGGCCGCTGTCCGGGTCGGGGTCGACGGCTGGCAGCGGCCCGTCCGGGTCGTGGTCGGACAGGTCGACGCCCCAGACCTGCTCCAGGAAGGCGATCGCGGTCTGCGGGCTCACCTGGGCCCGGCGGATCTCCCGGGCCCGTTCGTCCGCCTCGGCGTCGGTGTCGCCGAGGACGAAGGTGACCCCGGGCATGATCTTCAGCTCGTCCGGCTTGCGGCCGTACGCCGCGAGCCGGCGCTTGACGTCGGCGTGGAAGGCCTGGCCGTCGGCGAGGGTGGAGTGCCGGGAGAAGACCACGTCGGCGGCGGCGGCCGCGAACTCGCGCCCCTCGTCGGAGTCCCCGGCCTGGATCACCACCGGGTGGCCCTGCGGCGGCCGCGGCAGCGAGAGCCGGCCCTCGACCTCGAACTGCGGGCCGGAGTGCCGGACTGGCTCCTCCCCGGCGTCCCAGAACTCCCGTGCCAGCTGGACGGATTCGGCGGCCCGGGTGTAGCGGTCGGCGCGGTCCAGGTACCCGCCGCGGCGGAAGTTCTCCCCGGTGAAGGCGTCCGAGGAGGTGACCACGTTCCAGGCCGCGCGGCCGCCGGAGAGGTGGTCCAACGAGGCGAAGCGGCGGGCCAGTTCGTACGGCTCGTTGAAGGTCGCGTTGACGGTGGCGGCCAGGCCGAGCCGTTCGGTGACGGCGGCCAGCGCGTTCAGCACGGTGATCGACTCGGGGCGGCCGACCACGTCGAGGTCGTGGATGAGGCCCTTGGTCTCGCGCAGCCGCAGGCCCTCGGCGAGGAAGAAGAAGTCGAACTTCCCGCGCTCGGCGGTCTGCGCGAGGTGGCGGAAGGAGGAGAACTCGATGTGGCTGCCGGCGGCCGGGTCGCTCCACACCGTGGTGTTGTTGACGCCGGGGAAGTGCGCGGCGAGGTGGATCTGCTTGAGCGGTCGGTCCGTCATCGGGTCACCTCGGCGAGGGCGGGAGCGGCGGTGGAGGCGGGGGAGGCAGGGGAGCCGTCGGCGGGGCGGGCGGCGTAGCGGCTGGCCGGGCGGGCCAGGCCGAGGTGGTCGCGCAGGGTGCGGCCGGTGTACCCGGTGCGCAGCAGTCCGGCGGCGCGCAGGGCGGGGGCGATCCGGTCGGCCAGCGCGGCGAGGTCGCGCGACGGGTCGGCGGGGGAGAGGTGGAAGCCGTCGACGCCGGTGCCGGGCGCGGTGAGCTCGGCGAGCAGCCGCTCGTCGGCGGCCCGGTCGGGCAGGGCGGACAGGGCGGCGTCGAGCCGGGCGAGGACGCGCAGGTTCTCGCCGGCCCGCAGCCGCAGTTCGGTGGCGGCGGTCAGCCGGGTGGCGCGGTCGGGGGCGTCGAGCAGGACGACGTCGGCGTGCCGGATCGCGGCGTCGACCCGGGCCCGCCCGCCCGGGGAGGCGTCCGGCGCGAGGTCGGCGGCGGCGACGGGCACCACGACCACCGGGCGGCCCTGCGGCGGGCGCGGGGTGATGGACGGGCCGCGGACGGAGAAGCGCGGGCCCTCGAAGTCGATGTAGTGCAGCTTGTCGCGGTCGATGAACCGTCCGGTGGCGGTGTCGCGGATCTCTGCGTCGTCCTCCCAGCTGTCCCAGAGCCGGGCGGCCACCTCGACGGCGTCGGCGGCCTCGGCCCACAGCTCGTCCTCGGCGGCGACGGGGCGGCGGCCGAAGGCCCGCGCCTCGGCCTCGGTCGTGGAGACGCCGACCAGCCAGCCGGCCCGGCCCTCGCTCACCCAGTCCAGGGTGTTGACCGAGATCGAGGTGTGGAAGGGCTCGGTGTGGGTGGTGGTGACGGTCGGCACCAGCCCGACCCGGCCGGTCAGCGGGGCGGTCCGGGCGAGGGCGGCGAGCGCGTCGGGGCGGCTCGGCTCGGCGGCGAAGGAGTCGTCGAGGGTGACGAAGTCCAGGGTGGCCCGCTCGGCGAGGCGGGCGAGGGCGGTGTAGTGCCCGGCGTCGAGACGGCCGGGGCTGTCGAGGGCTGCGGACAGGTGCAACTGGCGGGGCATGGTGAGCCTGGCTTCCTCGTGCGGACGCGTGCGGGCACCGGCGCGCCCGTACGGGGACACGGGTGCGCGGGGGCGCGCCGGAGCGCGGTGGCGGCCCGCGGGCGGAGCCCGTACGGGCGGGGGAGGGAGGACCGGTGCCGGGCGGGACGTCAGCCGGGCGGCGGTGGGGGAACGGTCAGCTCAGCCGCGACACGCCGCGGACCACACGCGACCGAAGTCGATGTGGCTGCGGGTGACCAGCGGGCACGAGGCGTTCACCGCTTCAGTTGACCAGGGCGTCCGGCGGTTCGTCAACCGTCGTTTCCGCCCGCCTGAGCCCGCCTGAGCCCGGCGGGAGTCCGGTCGGGGAGCCGCCGGAGCCGCGTGGGCGCGCCCGGGTACGCCGAAGGCCCCGCCCCGCCGCTGGGGGAGCAGCGGCGGGA
>NZ_JBHVEU010000003.1:0-59601 GCF_042802075.1 Kitasatospora sp. NPDC057518 | reverse complement strand
CCCCCGCGAGCCGGAAGCGCGGGGGCGGACCACCGAGGACGTCTTCGAACGTGCGGACGTCGTGCTCAGCTACGGGCGGACGGCCCCTTCACCGACCTGGACGGATCGACCGGATCGGCCGTTTCCGCCGGACGGGCTCGGCTCCCGGCGCTCGATGAGCGGCCCGGACGCCGGCTGACGCTCACCACCAGGCAGACGCCCGCCACCACGATCGCGCCGCCCGCGAGGGTCGGGCCGGTCAGCGGCTCGGCCAGGATCAGCCAGCCCAGCAGCACCGCGACCACCGGGTTCACGTACGCGTACGTGGCCACCAGGGTCAGCGGGGCGGAGCGCAGCAGCCAGGCGTACGCGGTGAAGGCGAGCAGCGAGCCGAACACCACCAGGTAGGCGAGGGCCAGCCAGGACCGGCCGGAGACCGCCCCGAGGTCCACCCCGTGCTGCTCGCCGCGGCCCACTCCGACCAGCAGGTCGCCGAGGCCGCCGGCCAGCATCTGGTAGGCACTCGCGGCGAGCACGTTGCCGGGCATCGGGATCTTCTTGCTCACGAAGGAGCCGGTCGCCCAGAGCAGGGTGGCGCCGATGATCAGGATCACGCCGCCCGGCTCGATCGACCCGCCGATCGCGGGGGCCGACAGGACTCCGAGGCCGACCAGTCCGAGCAGCACCCCGGCCAGCTCGGCGGGCTTCGGGCGATCGCCGCCGAACGCCGTCAGCACCACCATCCACAGCGGGACCGCGGCCACCAGCAGGGCCGCCAGGCCGGAGGGGACGGAGGTCTCGCCCAGGACCACCAGTCCGTTGCCGCCGGTCAGCAGCAGCAGCCCGACCAGGGCGGAGGAGGCCAGCTGGCGCCGGGTCACCTTCAGGCCGGCCGGGCCCTGGCGCACCAGGAGGTAGCCGGCCAGCAGCAGGCCTGCGGTGAGGAAGCGGGCGCTGGCGGAGAGGAAGGAGGGCATCGTCTCGACCGCGACCCGGATCGCCAGGTAGGTCGATCCCCAGACGATGTAGACCACGAGGAGGGCCAGCCAGACCGCGCCGCCGAGGCGGGGGACGGGGCTCGCCCCGGCCTTGGCCCCGGCCTCGGTCCTGGCTTCGGTCCTGGCTTCGGCGCCGGCCTTGGTGGTGGCGGGGGTGTCGGGGGCTGAGCCGGGGGTCGCGGCCGGTTGGGAGGGTGAAGCGGGCGATGTCATGTGTGTCCCCCTTGGACGGTACTGGCCGAACATCCGACATGACAGCGCATGGACGGCCCGGTGCGCCAGTCGGTATCAGGAACCGGACCGCGGGACGTACCGTGAACGCTCCCCAGCGAGGAGGTCGAACCCGTGTCCGCATCCGAGGAGGCCCTGCCGTTCTTCGTGTACGGCACCCTGCGCAGCGGCGGCCGCAATCATGCCGTCCACCTGGCCGGGCGCTGCGCCGACGTCCGCCCGGCCGTGCTGGAGGGCGCCGCACTGCACGAGGGCCCCGGCTTCCCGTACGCGGTGCCGGACCCGGCGCCCGGGCGTCGGATCGTGGGTGAGCTCGTCACCGTACGCCCTGGCGCGTACGCCGGAGCCCTGGAGGCCCTGGACCGGCTGGAGGAGTGCCGGGCCGACGGGACCGGGCTGTACGTCCGGCGGCGGATGACGGTGCGGACCGCGCCGGGCGAGCCGCGGGCGGCCTGGGTCTACCTCGCCGGGCCGAGGGCCGAGGCGCGCTTGCGGGAGCGGCCGGCGCTGATCGAGTCGGGGGACTGGGGAGCGGGTGGGGGACAGACCGCCAGGTAGGCTGCCCCGGCCAGTCAGATTTCCCACTCATTGGCCCATTCGAACGACGAGGAGCCACCCGGTGCCCGAGCTGCCACCCCCGATCACCGTCGTCGGGATCGGGGCCGACGGCTGGCCCGGCCTCGCCGTCGGCTCCCGGGCCGTGCTGCGGGAGGCCGAGGTCGTCGTCGGCGGCCCCCGCCAGCTGGACCTGCTCCCCCGCGACGAGGTCGCCGCCGAGCGCGTCCCCTGGCCGTCCCCGCTGCGCCCCGCCGTCCCCGGGCTGCTCGCCGCCCACGCCGGCCGCCGCACCGCCGTCCTGGCCAGCGGCGACCCGATGTTCTACGGCATCGGCCGCACCCTCGCCGAGACCGTCGGCGCCGAGCGCCTGCGCGTCCTGCCGCACCCCTCCTCCGTCTCCTACGCCTGCGCCCGGCTCGGCTGGCCGCTGGAGGCCACCGAGGTCGTCAGCCTGGTCGGCCGACCGCTGGACACCCTCTCGCTCGCCCTCCACCCCGGCCGCCGCCTGCTGGTGCTCAGCGCCGACTCCGCCACCCCGGCCGCCGTCGCCGGACTGCTCACCGCCCGCGGCTATGGCACCGCCCGCCTGCGGGTCCTCGAACAGCTCGGCGCCCCGGCCGAACGCCACCTGGACGGCCCCGCCGACGGCTGGCCGCACCCGCCCGGCGACCCGCTGAACGTCATCGCCGTCGACCTCGGCGACGGCCCCCGCACCTCCCTCGTCCCCGGTCTGCCCGACACCGCGTACGAGAGCGACGGCCAGCTCACCAAGCGCCACGTGCGCGCCGCGACCCTCGCCACGCTCGCCCCCTCCCCCGGCGAACTGCTCTGGGACGTCGGCGGCGGCTCCGGCTCGATCGCCATCGAGTGGCTGCGCGCCCACCGCGACTGCCGGGCCGTCAGCGTCGAACGCGACCCGGTGCGGGCCGAGCGGATCGCCCGCAACGCCGCCGCGCTCGGCGTGCCCCGGCTCCGGGTGGCGACCGGACCCGCCCCCGCCGCGCTCGCCGGACTCCCCGCCCCCGACGCCGTGTTCATCGGCGGCGGCCTCACCGCGCCCGGCCTGCTGGAGAGTTGCTGGGCCGCGCTGCGCCCCGGCGGCCGGATCGTCGCCAACACCGTGACGCTGGAGTCCGAGGCGCTGCTCACCGAGTGGTACCGGCGCCACGGCGGGGAGCTCGTCAAACTCGCCGTCGCCCACGCCGTCCCCGTGGGCGGCTTCACCGGCTGGCGGCAGGCCATGCCGGTCACCCAGTGGTCCGCCGTCAAGCCCGACGCCCATGCCGCCGAGGACCGCACCACCGAAGCCCGCGCCGCCGAAGCCCGCACGTCCGACAACCCCCTTCAGGAGAACGCCTCGTGACCGTCCACTTCATCGGAGCCGGCCCGGGCGCCGCCGACCTGATCACCCTGCGCGGCCAGCGCATCCTGGCCCGCGCCGAGGTCTGCCTGTACGCGGGCAGCCTCGTCCCGCGCGAACTGCTGGACGAGTGCCCGCCCGGCGCCCGGCTGATCGACACCGCGCAGCTCAACCTGGACCAGATCACCGCCGAGCTGGTCGCCGCGCACGAGGCCGGCCAGGACGTGGCCCGGCTGCACTCCGGCGACCCGTCCGTCTTCTCCGCCGTCGCCGAGCAGATGCGCCGGCTGGACGCGGCCGGCGTGCCCTACGAGGTGGTCCCCGGCGTGCCCGCCTTCGCCGCCGCCGCGGCCGCGCTGAAGCGGGAGCTGACCGTCCCGACCGTCGGCCAGACCGTCATCCTTACCCGGATCGCCAAGCGCGCCACCCCGATGCCCGAGGGCGAGGACCTCGCCACCCTCGGCCGCAGCGGCGCCCTGCTGGTGCTGCACCTGGCCGCCGGGTACGTGGACGACGTGGTCGAGCAGCTGCTCCCGCACTACGGCGCCGACTGCCCGGTCGCCGTCGTCGCGATGGCCAGCCGCCCCGACGAGCTGGTGCTGCGCGGCACCGTCGGCGACATCGCCGAGCAGGTCAAGGCCGCGGGCGTGGTCCGCACCGCCGTCATCATCGTCGGCCGCACCCTGGCCGCCGAGCAGTTCCGCGACAGCCACCTCTACTCGGCGGACCGCGAGCGCCCGCACGAGCCCTGCGGGGCGTGATGCGACACGTCCTGGTCCTCGGCGGGACCACCGAGGGGCGGACGCTGGCCGCCGAACTCGCCCCCACCGCCCTCCGGATCACCAGCTCGCTGGCCGGCCGGGTCGCCCGACCCCGGCTGCCCGCCGGGGAGGTGCGGATCGGCGGCTTCGGCGGACCGGAGGGCCTGGCCGACTGGCTGCGCACGGAACGCGTGGACGCGGTGGTGGACGCCACCCACCCGTTCGCCGCCGGCATCTCGCACAACGCCGCCCTCGCGGCCGCCGCCACCGGCGTCCCCCTGCTGGTGCTGCGCCGCCCCGGCTTCACCCGCGTCGACGGGGACCACTGGCTCCCCGCCCCCTCGCTCGCCGCGGCCGCCGAACTGCTGCCCCGGCGCGGGGAACGGGTCTTCCTCACCATCGGCCGGCAGGGCGTCGCCGCCTTCGCCCACCTCGACGGCGTCCACTTCCTCGCCCGCTCGGTGGACCCGCCCGAGCCCCCGCTGCCGCCCTCGTTCGAAGTCCTGCTGGACCGCGGCCCGTTCACGATCGAGGGCGAGGAGGCGCTGCTGCGCAGGCACGACATCGACGTCCTGGTCACCAAGGACAGCGGCGGCGCCGCGACCGCCCCCAAACTGACCGCCGCCCGCGGACTGGGCCTGCCCGTCATCATCGTGGAGCGCCCGCCCGTACCCGAAGGCGTCCCCGTCGCATCCGACGTCCCGGGCGCACTGCGCTGGCTGGAGCACCTGGGCTAGGAGCGGGGAAATTGGGCGGCGGGCCCGTCGGATGGCGGGCAGGATGGCCCGATGACCGATGATCAGCGTAGGCAGACCCCCCGCACCGCCGACGAACGCGCCACACTGGCAGGCTTCCTGGACTACCAGCGCGACACCCTCGCGATGAAGTGCGAGGGCCTCACCACGGAGCAGCTCCGCGCCCGCGTGCTGGAGCCGTCCGGGCTCTCCCTGCTCGGGCTGGTCCGCCACCTCGCCGAGGTGGAGCGCAGCTGGTTCCGCAACGTCCTCGACAAGGAGGACGCGCGCGGCTTCTGGGCGCACCCCGACGGCTCCTTCGCCGAGTTCGACGCCGAGACCGCCGACCCCGACGAGGCCTTCGCGATCTGGCGCCGCGAGTGCGACCACGCCAGGGAACTCGTGGCCGCCGCGGAGTCGTTGGACGTCCTGGGCCACTACGGCGAGGAGGTCTTCTCGCTGCGCTGGATCCTCACCCACATGATCGAGGAGTACGCCCGCCACAACGGCCACGCCGACCTCCTCCGCGAACACCTCGACGGCACCACCGGCGAGTAGCACGAGCGGATTCTCCAGCCGGACCGGCCGAGAGGGAGCAGGCAGTGCGGACCCGCCAGAAGGAACGTGGGACGCCCGGGCCGTCCGAGCCCTGGAACGAGATCGTTCCCGGGCTCTGGATGGGCGGGCACTACTTCACCCCGCCCGGCGGCGAGCTGGAACCCGCCATCGTACGGACCGAGTTCGACCTGGTGGTCAGCCTGTTCACGCGCCCCGGGCACGGCCCGGCACCGGGGGTGGAGCACGTCGTCCGGGAGATGCCCGACGCCCCGCTCGCCCCCGGTCAGCTGCTCGCCGTCGAGGAGGCGGCCGAGCTCACCGCGGCCGCCATCCGCCGGGGCCGTCGGACGCTGGTGCGCTGCCACTCCGGGTACAACCGCTCGGGCCTGGTGGTGGCACAGGCCCTGATCGGCCTCGGCCACGAGTGCGGCGAGGCGGTTCGACTGGTCCGGGAACGGCGCTCGCCCTGGGCACTGGACAACCCGGTGTTCGTGGAGTACCTGAACACCGGGTTGGAGGTTTCCGTGCTGCTGGCCGGGCTCAACGGGTGAGGCCGGCCAGCGGTGTGACGGTCGGTCAGATGTCGCGGAAGGTCTCGATCCGGGCGCCGATGGAGTTGAGGCGCTCGGCGAGGTCCTCGTAGCCGCGGTTGATGACGTAGACGTTGCGCAGGACGGAGGTGCCCTGGGCGGCGAGCATGGCGAGCAGGATGACCACGGCGGGGCGCAGGGCCGGCGGGCACATCATCTCGGCGGCGCGCCAGCGGGTGGGGCCCTGGACCAGTACGCGGTGCGGGTCGAGGAGCTTGACGTCGGCGCCGAGGCGGGTCAGCTCGGTCAGGTAGATCGCGCGGTTGTCGTACACCCAGTCGTGGATCATCGTGGTGCCGTGCGCGGCCGCGGCGATGGCGGCGAAGAACGGCACGTTGTCGATGTTGATGCCGGGGAACGGCATCGGGTGGATGGTGTCGATCGGCGCGGTGAGCTTGGAGGGGCGCACGGTGAGGTCGACCAGTCGGGTCTGACCGTTGTGGGCCCGGTACTCGGGGGTGCGGTCGTAGTCGAGGCCCATGCCCTCCAGCACCGCGAGCTCGATCTCCAGGAACTCGATCGGCACCCGGCGGATGGTCAGCTCGGAGGAGGTGACGACGGCGGCGGCCAGCAGGCTCATCGCCTCCACCGGGTCCTCGGCTGGGGTGTAGTCGACGTCGCAGGTGATCTCCGGGACGCCGTGCACGGTGAGGGTGGTGGTGCCGATGCCCTCGATCCGCACGCCCAGCTTCTCCAGGAAGAAGCAGAGGTCCTGGACCATGTAGTTGGGCGAGGCGTTGCGGATGACGCTGACGCCGTCGTGCCGGGCGGCGGCCAGCAGGGCGTTCTCGGTGACGGTGTCCCCGCGCTCGGTCAGGACGATCGGGCGGTCCTGCGGGGTGCCCGGCTCGACCGAGGCGTGGTAGGCGCCGCCGGTGGTGGCGACCTCCAGGCCGAAGCGGCGCAGCGCGGTCAGGTGCGGCTGCACGGTGCGGGTGCCGAGGTCGCAGCCGCCGGCGTACGGGATGGCGAAGCGCTGGGCGCGGTGCATCAGCGGGCCGAGGAACATCAGCACGCTGCGGGTGCGGCGGGCCGCCTCGACGTCCATCGCCGCGAGGTCGAGCTCGGCGGGCGGGGTGAGTTCGAGGTCGCGGCCCTCGTTGATCCAGCGGCTCTTGACGCCGATGCTGGTGAGCACCTCGAGGATGCGGTAGACCTCTTCGATCCGGGCGACGCTGCGGATCGTGGTGCGGCCGGTGGTCAGCAGCGAGGCGCAGAGGATCGCCACGCAGGCGTTCTTGCTGCTGCGGACGTCGATCGCGCCGGAGAGCCGGGTGCCGCCGGCGACGCGCAGGTGCATCGGGCCGGAGTAGCCGAGGGAGACGATCTCGCTGTCGAGGGCTTCGCCGATGCGGGCGATCATCTCAAGGCTGACGTTCTGCTTGCCCTGTTCGATGCGGTTGACCGCGCTCTGGCTGGTTCCGAGGGCTTCGCCGAGCTGCGCCTGGGACCAGCCGCGGTGCTGGCGCGCGGTACGGATGAGGGTGCCGATACGGGTGAGGTAGTCGCCTGTCACTCGCCAGACGATATCTCATGGTTGAGATGGCGACAGAACCGGGGGGCCGCCCTACTGCTCCATTTGTCCGATTCTTGCCCTGTTTGGGCGTCAGTTCTTCACGTCACCGGGCGATGTTGTCGCGCCGTCGTGACACCCGTGACATTGTCACGGCCCGAGCGGCTCCGCCCGGCCGACGACGGTGCCCGCGCGGTCGATGCAGATGACGTCCACCGCGACCGGCGAGCCCACCAGCACGCTGAGCGCCGTCGCCCGGGCCGCCTCGGCGACCAGGTCCCCGAGCGGCACCCCGGCCGCACGGCACAACTGCACGGCCTCCAGCGCGGTGTTGGCGCCCGCGACCGCCTCGGCCAGCGCCTCGTCCGCGCCGCCCCGGCGGGCCAGTCCGGCCAGGTAGCCCTTGTCCACCTGGGAGCGCGCCGAGTGCAGGTCGAGGTGGCCGACCGCGAGCTTGGACAGCTTGGCGAAGCCGCCCGCGATGGTCAGCCGGGGCACCGGGTGGCGCTTGAGGTACTTGAGCACCGCACCGGCGAAGTCGCCCATGTCCAGCAGCGCGTCCTCGGGCAGCCCGTGCTCCGCGACCGCGACCTTCTCCGAGGTCGAGCCGGTGCAGCCGGCCACGTGGGTGCGCCCCGCCGCGCGGGCCACGTCCACGCCGCGGCGGATCGAGTCGATCCAGGCCGAGCAGGAGTAGGGGACGACCACCCCGGTCGTACCGAGGATGGACAGGCCGCCGAGGATGCCGAGCCGGGGGTTCCAGGTGGAGCGGGCGATCTCCTCGCCGTGGTCGACCGCGATCTCGACCACCACGTCCCCGCTGCCGCCGTGCGCGGCGGCCACCTCGGCGACGGCGTCCCGGATCATCTGCCGGGGCACCGGGTTGATCGCGGGTTCGCCGACGGGCAGCGGCAGGCCGGCCTTGGTGACCGTCCCCACCCCGGGGCCGGCCCGGAACACCACCCCGGTACCGGGCTCGCCGGACCGTACGGTCGAGCGGATCAGCGCGCCGTGGGTGACGTCGGGGTCGTCGCCCGCGTCCTTGACCACCCCGGCCATGGCGGCGGTGCGCCCGCCGGGGCCGGTCGGCTGCTCGGCTGCGGTCGGCTCCTCAGTACCGGTCGGCTGCTCGGCGACGGTCAGCTGCTCGGCCGCGAGGGCGAAGGCGGGCTGCTGCCCCTTGGGGAGGGTGATGACCACCGGGTCCGGGAACTCGCCGGTGAGCAGCGCGGTGTACGCGGCCCTGGTGGCGGCGGTGGCGCAGGCGCCCGTCGTCCAGCCGGGCCGCAGGCCGCTGCTCTTCAGCTGGCCGGCCCGGCCGCCCGCTCCGGCGCCGACCCCGGCTCCCGCCTCGGATCCCGCTGCGGCCACCTGCGCCCCGTTTCCGACGGCGCCCGCGCCGTCCTTGCTCCGCTCCGGCGGCCGCACCGGACGCCGTCGCCGATTTTCCCCCACCGGCCCTGGTGGGGCCCGACCGGGGTGGCGGCGGCCGCGCCTCGCCCCGCTCGGTGGAACCCCTCGTGCACGAGTTGCGGAGGGTCGCGCCGTCCCGCGTTCCCGAAGAGTTCTCCGCACGGGCCTCGCCCGCCGCGGCTACCAGTGAGTAATCTGGCGGTCCGCCAGAAGCGGGTTCATGACAGACGTGGGCCCGGCCGGGGTCGACTGCCCCGCCGGGCCACCAGCATGTGGGGGTTTTTGTGGCAGGGATGAGTCGGCGTACGTTCCTCACCGGTACGTCGGTGGCCGCCGCCTGGTCGGCCTTGTCGTTGGGCGGCGCGCAGTTCGCCTCGGCCGCGGCGCGCGACCAGGCCCTGGCGACGACGGCCGCGCGGGCGGTCAGGGTCACCGGGACCACGCTGGAGCAGGTGGCCACGCCGGTCGGCACCGGCGGCTACAAGCGGCTGACGGCCGGGCCGGGCTGGCCGCTGATGGTGCGCGGCGACCTGGCGTCGGCGACCACCGGGCGGGACGACCGCCGGACCGGGCTGGCCAGCTTCGTCCAGTTCAGCGACCTGCACCTGGTGGACACCGAGTCCCCGGTGCGCTTCGAGTACCTGGCCAAGCTCAACGGCAGCGCGTACCGGCCGCAGGAGGCCCTGAACGCCCGCGGTGTCTCGGCCCTCGTCGAGCGGGTCAACTCGCTCGCCGGCGGCCCCTACACCGGGATGCCGTTCAGCATGGTGATGGCCACCGGCGACAACACCGACAACCACGAGCTCGCCGAACTCGACTGGTACCTCAAGGTCATGGGCGGTGGACGGCTGGCCCAGAACACCGGTGACCTCAGCCGCTACGAGGGCGTGCAGAACTCCGGCAACGCCGCCTACTGGAACCCCGAACTCTCCTACAACGACGGCTACAAGGCGAAGGGCTTCCCGCAGATAGCCGGCTTCCTGTCCGCCGCCGGCCGCCCCTTCGACGCGCCGGGCCTGCGCACGCCCTGGTACACCACGGTCGGCAACCACGACGACAGCATCGAGGGCTCGCTGCCGGACCTCGGGCTGCTGAACGACCTGTACACCGGCCAGTACAAGCTGGAGGGCTGCGACGACGCCACGGCCGCCCAGCTGACGGACTCGCTGCGCCGCGACCCGGCGGGCGCCGTGCTGCTGCTGGCGAAGCTGATCGCCAGTGGCGACCTGGTCCGCAAGGTCACCCCGGACGAGCGCCGCCGGCCGTTCACGCTCAAGGAGTTCGCCAAGGCCCACCTGAACCCGGCGGTCACCGGCGCCGGCCCGTACGGGCACGGCTTCACCTCGGACATGGCGAACAGCGGCAAGCTCTACTACACCTTCCGCATCTCGGAGAAGGTGGTCGGCATCAGCCTGGACACCACCAACCAGGCCGGGTTCGCCGACGGTTCGCTGGGCACCGCGCAACTGCGCTGGCTGGAGCAGCAGTTGCAGGCGCACAGCGGGCACTGGTACGACGCCGACGGGCGCAAGGTGACCGGCGGGAGCACGGACGAGCTGATCCTGCTCTTCAGCCACCACACCAGCGGCACGATGGGCAACCTGCTGCCGGACCCGCGCAACATCTTCGAGGGACGGCACGACGGCAACGAGCTGGTGGCGCTGCTCCAGCGCTACCCGAACGTGGTCGCGTGGGTGAACGGGCACACCCACATGAACAAGATCACGCCGCACGGCCACGCGGTGCCGGAGCGGGCGTTCTGGGAGATCAACACCGCCTCGCACATCGACTACCCGCAGCACGGGCGGATCATCGAGATCGCGGACAACGGGGACGGCACGCTCTCGCTGTTCACCACGCTGATCGAGTCCTCCGCGCCGTACGGGACGGACTTCGGCGGCACCTCGGACGCCAACCTCGCGGCGCTCTACCGCGAGCTGTCGTACAACGACCCGAACGGCCGCCCGGCGGCGCTGCTGGGCGCGGGCGGGGACCACAACACGGAGCTGCTGCTCACCAAGCCGACCCGGTAGCGGTCGGCAGCCGGAGAACAGGGAACGGATACCAGCGAACAGAGAACAGATGACAGCGAACAGATGATGAAATCTGTTCGCTGTCATCTGTCACCTGTCACTCCTCCGGGTACCGCCGCGGCGTCCAGACGACCTCCACGCCGCCGCCCCGCTCGACCGCCCGGGTCTGCGAGGAGCCGATCAGCAGGATGGTCCGCATGTCGACCAGCCCCGGGTCCAGCTCGCCCAGTCGGACGATCCGCACCCGCTCGGTCGGGCCGCCGACGTCGCGGGCCATCACCACCGGGGTCTCCGGCGCCCGGTACTCCAGCAGCAGGTCCCGGGCGAGCCCGACCTGGGTGGTCCGGGACTTCGAGCCCGGGTTGTACAGGGCGAGCACCAGGTCCGCCTCGGCCGCGGCCCGCAGCCGCTTCGCCACCACGTCCCACGGCTTGAGCCGGTCCGAGAGCGACACCGTCGCGTAGTCGTGCCCGAGCGGGGCGCCGGCCCGGGAGGCGGCCGCGTGGGCGGCGGTCATCCCGGGGAGCACCCGCACCGGGACGTCCCGGTAGGCCTCCTCGCAGGCGACCTCCAGCACGGCGGTGGCCATCGCGAACACCCCCGGGTCACCCGAGGAGACCACCGCGACGCGGTGCCCGCGCCGGGCGAGCTCCAGGGCGAACTCGGCGCGCTCCGACTCCACCTTGTTGTCCGAGCCGTGCCGCCGCTGCCCCGGCCGCTCCGGCACCCGGTCCAGGTAGGTGGTGTAGCCGACCAGGTCGGTGGCCTCGGAGAGCGCGCCGCGCGCCTCGGCGGTCAGCCAGAGCGGCCCGGCCGGCCCGGTGCCGACCACGGTCACGCTGCCGACGCCGTCCGACAGCCGGACCTCCGGCTCCAGCGGCGCGACCTTGCTCGGCAGCACCGCGACCGAGAAGTACGGCACCGTGTCGCCGTCGACCTCGGCGAGCGGCGCGATCCGCTCCCCCGCCATGAAGGCCCGCTCCACGTACTGCGCGTCCGCCAGCCGCCCGGCCCGCTCCAGGGCCCGGCGGACGGTCGGGAAGGTGCGCCCCAGCTTCATGATCACGGCCGAGTCGGCAGCCGCGATCCGCGCCGTCAGCTCCTCCTCGGGCAGCGTGCCGGGGATGACGGTGAGCGTCTCCTCGGCCTCGGTCAGCGGCTGCCCGAGCCGGGCCGCGGCCGCGCTGAGCGAGGTCACGCCCGGCACCACCTCGGTCGGGTAGCGGTGCGCGAGCCGCTTGTGCATGTGCTGGTAGGAGCCGTAGAAGAGCGGGTCGCCCTCGGCGAGGACGACCACGTCGCGCCCGGCGTCCAGGTGGGCGGCCAGCCGGGCGGCGGCCTCCTCGTAGAAGTCGTCCAACGCGCCGCGGTAGCCGCCCGGATGGTCGGTGGTCTCGACGGTGAGCGGGTAGACCAGCTTCTCCTCGATCTGACCGTCCGTCAGATACCGTTCGGCGATCGACCGCGCGATGGACCGGCCGTGCCGGGCGCTGTGGTAGGCCACCACGTCGGCCTTGCCGATGAGTTCGGCGGCGCGGACGGTCACCAGCGACGGGTCGCCCGGGCCGAGCCCGACGCCGTACAGTCGACCCGTGGTGCTCTGACGGTCCGTCACTCTTCTTCGCTCGCAATCGCGTTGATGGCGGCGGCGGCCATCGCACTGCCGCCGCGCCGACCGCGCACCACCAGGTGCTCCAGGCCGGACGGGTGCTCGGCCAGGGCCTGCTTGGACTCGGCGGCGCCGATGAAGCCGACCGGGACACCGATCACCGCGGCCGGTCGCGGTGCGCCCGCCTCGATCATCTCCAGCAGCCGGAACAGCGAGGTCGGGGCGTTGCCGACGGCGACCACCGCGCCCTCCAGCCGGGGCAGCCACAGCTCCATGGCCGCGGCGCTGCGGGTGTTGCCCATCGTGCGGGCGAGTTCGGGCACCGAGGGGTCGGTGAGGGTGCAGATCACCTCGTTGTCGGCCGGCAGCCGCCGACGGGTGACGCCGCTCGCGACCATGTTGACGTCGCAGAGGATGGGCGCACCCGCGTGCAGCGCGGCGCGCGCGGAGGCGACCACACCGGGCGAGTACACCAGGTCCTCGACCAGGTCGACCATCCCGCAGGCGTGGATCATCCGCACCGCGACCTGGGAGACGTCCGCCGGGAGGGCGGCCAGATCGGCCTCCGCGCGGATGGTGGCAAAGGACTGGCGGTAGATGGACGCGCCGTCCTTCTCGTACTCGATCACTTCGTGGTCCTCCTGGCCTCGGCGACCGCCTCGGCCATCTCCTCGTTCGTCACAACGGCGTTCGTCACAACGGCGTTCATCTCATGGGCCTTCGCCGCATCGGGCCCCGGCACGTCGGCGTTCGCCCCGTTCACCGTCACCCGGTAGCCGCGCCCCGTGGCGAGCACGTCCACCCACCGCCCGGCCGGATGGCCGCAGCGCCGTTCACAGCCCGACCAGTGGACGGGCAGCAGACCATCGGGGTCGGCACCGGCCCTCACCGTGGCACCAGCCCTCACGGCGGCACCGGAGTCCAGCGCCCGGGCCGCGTCCGTACGGACGTCGGCCAGCGACTTGGCGCAGCCCGGCAGCCCGGTGCAGGCGGTGGCCCGCTCCCAGGCCGAACCGGGCTCGGTGCGGAAGCCGGCCGCGGCGAGCCCGGGCAGCCGGTCGGCCGGGGCGCCGGGCAGCACCGCCCCGCGCCAGGGGGTCAGCCGCAGCTCACCGGCCGAGGCGGCGACCAGCGTCCGCCACTGCCCGGCGCTCGCCCGGCCGAACCGCAGCCCCACCGAGAGCCCGCCGCGCAGCGCGCCGACGGCGGGCGCGCTGCCGGCGAAGGCGGGCAGCGGCACCGTGCCGGCCGGCAGCAGTTCGGGGACCTCGCGCAGGTGCCAGGCCTTGCGCCCGTGCGTCCGCAGCGCCGCCAGGAAGGAGCGGGCCGCGTCCAGCACGGCCGTGACCTCCCGCCCGGCCTCGACCGGGTGTCCGCGTCCGTCGCGTCCGAGGCGCAGCAACCGCGTGCCGTCCGGGCCTGCGACCAATGTCACATCGGCGTCGAGCGCGGCGACGTCGCCCCGCCCGTCGTCCAGTGCGAACAGGAACTTGCCGGACAGCCCGGCCGCCCAGTCGGCGGCGCACAGCCGCGCGTCCAACTCCCGTACCCAGGACTGCACATCGGCGTTGCCGACGGCTCCCTCGGCGGCGGTGTCCAGTCCGGCCGTCGGCGAGGCGACGATGTTGCGGACCCGCTCGTGGGTGTCCGAGGGCAGCAGCCCGGCGGCGCGCAGCCGGTCGGCGAGCTCGGCCGCGCAGTGCGGGGCCAGGCCGCGCAGCTGGACGTTGCCGCGCGAGGTGGTCTCCAACTCGCCGTCGCCGAGGGCCTCGGCGGCCTCGGCCAGCGCGATGGCCTGACGGTCCGTCAGCAGACCGCCGGGCAGGCGGATCCGGGCGAGGGCGCCGTCGTCGGCCGTATGCAGACGAAGTGCTCCGGGACAGGCGTCCGCACGCCCCCGGTCGGGCACCTCCCGGTCGGGTCCTGCGGCGCCCGGCGCGGTGGCGTCGGGTGTCGGTGGCATGGCGGCGAGCATACAGATGATCCGATCGCTTGCCTCCGTCCGCTGCATCACACCCCGGCCCCGCCCCCGCCGCACCTGCCGGACACCCCGAGCCCCCGTCCGCCGGACATCCGAGCCCCGTCGGCCGGACGTCCGAAAGCTCACCCTCCCCCAGGTCAGCCGCACCCCGTACGATGCTGGCGGGCGGTCCCTCACGGACCGTCCGCACGCCAGCGACGGCGCAGGGGAGGAAACCGGTGCGAACCCGGTGCGGTCCCGCCACTGTGACCGCGGTTCACCGGTAGACCGGTCGGCCGCGGGAGCCAGGAACTCCTGCCGTCCTCCACCGGCCCGGGGCGCGGACCCCGAGGAAGGCAGAAATGTTCCAGCGCTGTCGCATGCCCGCGCCCGCGTCCCCGGCCGCCACCACGGCCGTCCCGACCGCCACCGCGGCTGTCCCGACCGCCGTCATGCCCGTTCCGGCCGCCGCCACGACCACCCCGGTCGACCGTGCGACCGCCCCGGCCCGCGCCGCGACCACCCCGGTCGACCGCGCGGCCGTCCGTGCCACCCCAGCGGCCGCCCCGGCCCAGATCCCGGCCACCCCGGCCACCGACGAGGCCGGGAGGGCCTTCACATGATCCTGCTGCTGTCGACGTCCGACACCGACCTGCTCAGCGCCCGCGCCTCCGAGGGACCGGTGCGCTACCGCCTCGGCAACCCGGCCCGGCTCACCCCCGAGGACCTGCCCGCGCTGCTGGAGGGCACCGAGCTCGTCGTGGTCCGCCTGCTCGGCGGGCGCCGCGCCTGGCAGGAGGGCCTGGACGCGCTGCTGGCCGGCCCCCGCCCGGTGGTGGTGCTGACGGGCGAGCAGGCCCCCGACGCCCAGCTGATGGAGCTGTCCACCGTCCCGGCCGGCATCGCCGCCGAAGCGCACGCCTACCTGGCCCACGGCGGCGCCGCCAACCTGGCCGAGCTGGGCGCCTTCCTCTCCGACACCGTGCTGCTGACCGGCCACGGCTTCGCCCCGCCCGCCTCCGCCCCGGCCTGGGGCCCGCTGGAGCGCGAGGCCCGTACGTCCGAGGGCCCGACGGTGGCGGTGCTCTACTACCGCGCCCACCACATGAGCGGCAACACCGCCTTCGTGGAGACGCTCTGCCGGGCCGTCGAGGACCAGGGCGCCCGGGCCAGGGCCTACTACTGCGCCTCGCTGCGCGGCGCCGAGCCCGAACTGCTGGCCGCGCTCGGCGAGGCGGACGCGATCGTCACCACCGTGCTCGCCGCCGGCGGCACCCGCCCGGCCGACGCCCAGGCCGGCGGGGACGAGGAGGCCTGGGACGCGGGCGCGCTGGCCGCGCTCGACCGCCCGATCCTCCAGGCGCTCTGCCTCACCTGGTCGCGCGCCCAGTGGGAGGCCAGCGACGACGGCCTGTCCCCGCTGGACACCGCCACCCAGATCGCCGTCCCGGAGTTCGACGGCCGCCTGATCACCGTCCCGTTCTCCTTCAAGGAGCTGGACGAGGACGGCCTGACCGTCTACGCCGCCGACCCGGAGCGCGCCGCCCGCGTCGCCGGCACCGCCGTCAAGCACGCCCGGCTGCGGCACGTCCCGGCCGCCGAGCGCCGCCTCGCCCTGGTGCTGTCCGCGTACCCGACCAAGCACGCCCGGGTCGGCAACGCCGTCGGCCTGGACACCCCGGCCAGCGCGGTGCGGCTGCTGGAGCGGCTGCGCGCGGAGGGCATGGACCTCGGGGACGACCTCCCCGCGTTCGACGACGGCGAGGGCGGCCACGAGGGCGACCCGCTGATCCACGCCCTGATCGCGGCCGGCGGCTACGACCAGGACTGGCTCACCGAGGAGCAGCTGGCCCGCAACCCGGTCCGCATCCCCGCCGCCGACTACCGCCGCTGGTACGCCACCCTCCCGCAGGGCCTGCGCGAACAGGTCGAGGAGCACTGGGGCCCGGCCCCCGGCGAGCTGTACGTCGACCGCTCGCAGAACCCGGACGGCGACATCGTGCTGGCCGCGATCCGCTCCGGGAACCTGCTCGTGCTGATCCAGCCGCCGCGCGGCTTCGGCGAGAACCCGGTCGCCATCTACCACGACCCCGACCTGCCGCCGAGCCACCACTACCTGGCCGCCTACCGCTGGATCCAGGCCGCCCAGGAGGACGGCGGTTTCGGCGCCCACGCGGTGATCCACCTCGGCAAGCACGGCAACCTGGAGTGGCTGCCGGGCAAGACCGCCGCGCTGTCCGCGGAGTGCGGCCCGGACGCCGTCATCGGCGACCTGCCGCTGGTCTACCCCTTCCTGGTCAACGACCCGGGCGAGGGCACCCAGGCCAAGCGCCGCGCCCACGCCACGCTCGTCGACCACCTCGTCCCGCCGATGGCCCGCGCCGACTCCTACGGCGACATCGCGCGCCTGGAGCAGCTGCTGGACGAGCACTCCAACATCGCCGCGATGGACCCGGCCAAGCTGCCGGCGATCCGCGCCCAGATCTGGACCCTGATCCAGGCCGCCCGGCTCGACCACGACCTCGGCCTGGACGAGCGCCCCGAGGACGACGGCTTCGACGACTTCCTGCTGCACGTCGACGGCTGGCTCTGCGAGGTCAAGGACGCCCAGATCCGCGACGGTCTGCACGTCCTCGGCCAGGCGCCGACCGGCACCGACCGGGTCAACATCGTGCTCGCCATCCTGCGCGCCCGGCAGATCTGGGGCGGCGTCAGCGCCCTGCCCGGCCTGCGCGAGGCGCTCGGCCTGGACGAGGCGGCGCTGACCCTGGGCGCCACCGACGCGGCCGAGGCCCGGGCCCGCGCCCTGGTCGAGGCGATGGAGGCGGAGGACTGGGCGCCCGAGGCGGTCGAGAAGGTGACCGCCGAACTGCCGGAGGCCGTCCAGGAGGCCGTCCGCGCGGTGCTGGACTTCGCCGCCGCCCAGGTGGTGCCGCGGCTCGCGGCCACCACCGACGAGCTGGACGCCGTGCTGCACGCGCTCCAGGGCGGCTTCGTCCCGGCCGGCCCGTCCGGCTCGCCGCTGCGCGGCCTGGTCAACGTGCTGCCCACCGGCCGCAACTTCTACTCCGTCGACCCGAAGGCCGTCCCCAGCAAGCTCGCCTGGGAGACCGGCCAGGCGCTCGCCTCCTCCCTGGTCGAGCGCTACCGCTCGGACAACGACGGCGCGTACCCGCCCTCGGTCGGGCTCTCGCTCTGGGGCACCAGCGCGATGCGCACCGCCGGCGACGACATCGCCGAGGCCTTCGCCCTGCTCGGCGTCCGCCCGGTCTGGGACGACGCCTCGCGCCGGGTCACCGGCCTGGAGCCGATCCCGCTGGACGAGCTGGGCCGCCCGCGCATCGACGTCACGCTGCGCATCTCCGGCTTCTTCCGGGACGCCTTCCCGCACGTGGTCGCCCTGCTGGACGACGCGGTGCGCCTGGCCGCCGCCCAGGAGGAGGCCCCGGAGTCGAACTACGTGCGCGCCCACGTCCAGGCCGACCTCGCCGTGCACGGCGACGAGCGCAAGGCCACCGTCCGCGTCTTCGGCTCCCGCCCGGGCACCTACGGCGCGGGCCTGCTCCAGCTGATCGACAGCCGGGACTGGCGCACCGACGCCGACCTGGCCGAGGTGTACACGGTCTGGGGCGGCTACGCGTACGGCCGCGGGCTGGACGGCCGCCCGGCCCGCGAGGAGATGGAGACCGCGTACAAGCGGATCACCGTCGCCGCGAAGAACACCGACACCCGCGAGCACGACATCGCCGACTCGGACGACTACTTCCAGTACCACGGCGGCATGGTGGCCACCGTACGGGCCCTCACCGGCAAGGCGCCGACCGCCTACATCGGCGACTCGACCCGGCCGGAGACGGTCCGCACCCGCACCCTGACCGAGGAGGCCGCCCGGGTCTTCCGCGCCCGGGTGGTCAACCCGCGCTGGATCGAGGCGATGCGCCGCCACGGCTACAAGGGCGCCTTCGAGATGGCCGCGACGGTGGACTACCTGTTCGGCTACGACGCCACCACGGGCGTGGTCGCGGACTGGATGTACGAGAAGCTGACCCAGGAGTACGTCCTCGACCCGGTCAACCGGGAGTTCCTCGCGGGCGCCAACCCGTGGGCGCTGCACGGGATCAGCGAGCGGCTGCTGGAGGCGGCGAGCCGCGGGCTGTGGGAGCAGCCGGACCCGGAGCTGATCGAGCAGTTGCAGGCCGCGTTCCTGGAGACCGAGGGGGGCCTGGAGGGCGGCGAGGAGTAGGGCCGCGCACGGTGATCGGAGGGGCGGGCCCCCTCGGGGCCGCTCCTCCTCGGGGCCGCGCTTCCTTGGGGCCACCCCTCCGATCGCCCGTTCTGGCAAGGCCACCGGTACGGCCGGGACCACTGGTTCCGAACATGGGGCTCTTGTCACCCGTTCGGCTGAATGGCGTACTGGTGGTGTACGCCCGTCAAGCGGACAATACGGGTCATGTCGCGTCGCTCCGCTCCCGCCATCCCGACCCTGCGCACGACCGCCGTCGAGGAACGGGAGCCGCACGCGCCGCACCGGTACCGCGCGCGGACCGGTGCGCTGGCGGCCGGCGCGGTTCCGGTGCTCGCCTTCCCCGCGCCCGGGCAGGCCTGGCTGGCCTGGGTCGCGCTCGTCCCCGGACTGCTGCTGATGCAGCGGGCGCCGTCGGGCCGGGAGGCGGCGGTGCGCGGCTGGTGGTTCGGCGCGGGGTTCATCCTGACCGCGATGTACTGGCTGGTCCCGTCCGTCGGGCCGGGGCTGCCGGTGATCGCGGTGCTGTTCGGGGCGCTCCAGAGCGCCGTCGGGTACACCGTGCACCGGCTGCTGCACCCCCGGCTGACCGCCCGTCGGGCCCTGCTCGCACTGCTGGTCGTACCGGCCGTCTGGGTGACGACCGAGTACGCGCGGTCCTGGCCCGCGCTCGGCGGGCCGTGGGCGCTGCTCGGCGCCACCCAGTGGCAGCACCCGGCGGTCCTCGGGCTGGCCTCGGCCGGCGGGATCTGGCTGGTCAGCGCGGCGGTGGCGGCGGTGAACACCGGGGCGCTGATCGCGCTGACCGCGGTGCACCGGCGGCCGCGGGCCGTCGCGGCCGGGACCGTCGTGCTGGTCCTGGCCTCCGGTCCGCTGCTGTTCGCGCTGCGCGAGGCACCTGCCACGGACGGGGCCGTGACCGTGGCACTGGTCCAGCCCGGCATCGTCGAGGACCCCCAGGCCCGCTTCGAGGCGAGCGCGCGGATCACGGCCGGACTGGTCGGACAGCCGGTGGACCTGGTCGTGTGGGGCGAGAGCAGTACCACCGCCGACCTGGACCGCGACCCGGCCGCGCTGGACACCCTGCGCTGGCTCGCCGCGACCACCGGCGCCGAGGTCGTCGCCGGGGAGGACGCGCGCAAGGCGGACGGGCGGATCTCCAAGGACGCGGTGCTGGTCTCCCCCGCCGGCGTGGTGGACCGCTACCGCAAGATCCGGCTGGTGCCGTTCGGCGAGTACATCCCGCTGCGGCCGGTGCTCGGCTGGATCGCCGGGGTCAGCCGGGCCGCAGGCGAGAACCGGGCGCCCGGCACGTCCTTCCACGTCCTGCCCGCCACCGACCGGGCGGGCGCGCCGCTGCCGGTCGGGGCGCTGATCTGCTTCGAGTCGGCCTTCCCCGACATGGCCCGCACCGCCGCCCGGGACGGCGCCCGGGTGCTGGTCTACCAGTCCTCGACCTCGACCTTCCAGCGCACCTGGGCGCCCGAGCAGCACGTCTCGCTGGCCGCGATCCGGGCCGCCGAGACCGGCCGGCCGGCCGTCCAGGCCTCGCTGACCGGGGTCTCGGCCGCCTTCGACGCCCAGGGCCGGGAGCTCGCCCGGCTCGGCACCGACGGCACCGGCGTGCTGACCGTCCGACTGCCGCTCACCGCACCCGGGACGCTGACCTGGTACGACCGGATCGGCGACGTGGTGCCGCTCGGGGCGCTGCTGGTCACGGCGGGGGCGGCGGGCGCGGGCGTCGCCGGGTGGCGGCGCTCGCGCGCCCTCCGGCGTGCCGGTCAGCCCTCGGTGCCGGCGGTGTAGACGCCGAACGCGGCGCCCTGGGGGTCGCGCAGCACGGCGATCCGCCGGCCGCCCGGCATGCCGGTGGCGGGCGTCAGCACGTCCCCGCCGAGCGCCACCGCCCGGCCGACGGTGCCGTCCACGTCGGCGGCCGCGAAGTACGGCAGCCAGTGCGGCGGCGCCTCGGGCGGGAAGCAGTCGTCCATCGTCAGCATGCCGCCGAAGTCCCGTCCGTCCAGGCCCCACTGGGGGTAGTGCTCGGACGGGGCGACGGACCAGCCGAAGACCTCCGGGTAGAAGGCGAGCGCGCCGGACGGGTCGCGGGTGAGCAGTTCCACCCAGCCGAGCGCGCCGGGCTCGTTGAACACCCCGGCGCCCCGGAAGGCGCGGGCCTGCCAGAGGATGAACACCGCGCCGGACGGGTCGGCGGCCACCGAGAACCGGCCGAAGCCGAAGACGTCGCCGGGGTCCTTCCGGATCAGACCGCCGCACTCCTTGATCCTCGCGGCGGTGGCGTCGGCGTCGGCGACCGCGATGCAGACCGTCCAGGCGATCGGCTGCTGCGGGGCGTAGCGCGGAGTGATGGCGGCGGCCGGGACGCCCCGGACCAGCATCTGGGTGTAGTCGCCCTCCCCGGGGCGGGCCGTGTCGTCCGCCTGCCAGCCGAAGAGCTCGGTGTAGAAGGCCCGGGCGGCGGCCGGATCGGAGGTGCCCAACTCGGTCCAGCAGGGGGCGTTGGTGGTCACGGAGGTCTGCTTCATGGCGTCTGTCCTCGCAGCTTGCTCGGGAACTCCCGGGTTTTCGGCGCCTCGGCCCCCGCACCTCCAGGCCCAGCATGCGGGGCGGGGCGGAGCTTGGCGGGCGGGGTGGGCCGAACGGGCGGCGAGACGGGCGGGCGAACACATGACAGATGACAGCTGACAGATTTCGAAATCTGTCAGCTGTCATCTGTTATCTGTTCGCTGTTATCCGTTAGCTGTCGGCTGTCAGCCTTCGCCCGTCAGCCGCGCACGGCCCTCGCCACCGGGATCCACAGCTCCGCCTCGGCATCGGCCGTGCCCGGAACCGGGCTGACCCGCAGGATCTCCGGACCCGGCCGGGCCTCGTACGGGTTGGACGGGAACCACTGGCCGGCCACGTCCGCCCACATCTCCTGCAGGGCCTGCGGGAACGGCCCGGTGTTGGTGAACACCGCCCAGGTGCCGGCCGGGACGTCGAGCACGTCCAGGTCCGCCGGGACGGCGACCCCCTCGCGCGCCACCACCGCGTGCCAGTAGTCGAGTTCGGACCCCTCCTCGCGGTTCGGCGAGAAGTCGTCGCTCACCGACAGGATCCCGGCCGGGTCGTCCCCGGACAGCTCCGCGATCCGTTCGACCGTCTCCTTGCCGAGTCCCTTGATGAACTCGGCGATCCCCGGGTTGATCCCCAGGTAGATCAGGGTGACCCGGGCCTTCCTGCCGACGATCCGGAAGTCCGGCTTCTCGACGATCCGGTATTCCATACTGCTGCTTCCCTCCACGATGAGTCGGAAGGACATCCGGGGCTGGGAGACGAGCACCGCGCCGTCGCGCCGGGCCTCGCCCGGCCCGACTCCGTGCATGGCCCGGAACGCCCGGGCGAACGCCTCCCCCGAGGAGTACCCGTACCGGACCGCGATGTCGAGCAACGTCCGCTCGCCGTCCAGGACTTCGGCCCCGGCGACGGTGAGCCGCCGACGCCGGACGTACTCCGACAGCGGCATCCCGGCGAGCATCGAGAACAACCGCCGGAAGTGGTACTCCGACGTCATCGCGATCCGCGCCAGCGCGGCCACGTCGACCTCGCGGTCCAGGTCGTGTTCGATCCGGTCCATCGCCCGGTTCAGGTGCTCCAGCACGCCAACCCCGTCCTTCCCTTGCTGACCTTCACCGTAGGAAGGACCCACCCTGCCGCACCCGACAATCGGTGCCCGCTCCGGTCGGGCGCCGGGCTCCGATCGCCGGGTGCCTGGTGCCTGGTGCCTGACCGATCGCCAGGCGACGGCCGTCAGCGGCTCAGATCAGGCCCTGGGCCAGCATCGCGTCCGCGACCAGCTCGAAGCCGGCGATGTTCGCGCCGACCACGTAGTTGCCCGGGTGGCCGTAGCGCTCGGCGGTGGTGAAGCAGGAGTCGTGGACGTGCTTCATGATCCCGGCCAGCCGCTCCTCGGTGTGCTCGAAGGTCCAGGAGTCGCGCGAGGCGTTCTGCTGCATCTCCAGGGCGCTGGTCGCGACGCCGCCCGCGTTCGCCGCCTTGCCCGGACCGAAGGCCACCCCGGCCTCCTGGAACACCCGCACCGCCTCCGGGGTGGTGGGCATGTTCGCACCCTCGGCGACGGCCAGCACCCCGTTGCGCACCAGCGCCAGCGCGTCGGCCTCGGCCAGCTCGTTCTGGGTGGCACAGGGCAGCGCGACGTCACAGGGCACGCCCCACACGCCCGGGCCCTCGACGAACCGGACGTGGCCGCCGCGCAGTCGGGCGTAGTCGGAGACCCGGCCGCGCCGGACCTCCTTGACCTCCTTGAGCAGGTCGAGGTCGATGCCCTTCTCGTCCACCACGTAGCCGGAGGAGTCGGAGCAGGTGAGCACGGTCGCGCCGAGCTGCTGCGCCTTCTCGATGGCGTAGACGGCGACGTTGCCGGAGCCGGAGACGACCACCCGGCGCCCGTCCAGGCTCTCGCCGCGGCTGTGCAGCATCTCGGAGGTGAACATGACGCAGCCGTAGCCGGTGGCCTCGGTACGGACCTGCGCACCGCCCCAGCCGAGGCCCTTCCCGGTGAGCACGCCGCTCTCGTACCGGTTGGTGATCCGCTTGTACTGGCCGAAGAGGTAGCCGATCTCCCGGCCGCCGACGCCGATGTCCCCGGCCGGCACGTCCGTGTACTCGCCGAGGTGGCGGTACAGCTCGGTCATGAAGGACTGACAGAACCGCATGATCTCGGCGTCCGAACGGCCCTTGGGGTCGAAGTCGGAGCCGCCCTTGCCGCCGCCGATGGGCAGGCCGGTGAGCGCGTTCTTGAAGATCTGCTCGAAACCGAGGAACTTGACGATCCCGAGGTTCACCGAGGGGTGGAAGCGCAGCCCGCCCTTGTACGGGCCGAGGGCGCTGCTGAACTCCACCCGGAAGCCGCGGTTGACGTGGATGTCACCGGAGTCGTCCGTCCACGGCACCCGGAACATGAGCTGCCGCTCGGGCTCGCAGATCCGCTCGATGATCCGGGCGTCGAGGAGTTCGGGGCGGTGGGCGAGCACCGGCGCCAGGGTCTCCAGCACCTCGTGGACGGCCTGGTGGAACTCGTCCTCGCCCCGGTTGCGGCGGACCACGTCCGCGTAGAGCGCCTCTATCGCGCGCTGCTCGGCTTCGAAGGAGCCGGGAGCGGAGGTGTGGGGGGTGGCAGGGGTCGTCGGCATCTTCAGGACCCTTCCGTGGTCGTCGATGGGCGTGCGCAGTGTCCCGACGGGCCTGAGGGACGTGCCCAGGAAACGGCGCCAGTCTCGCAGTGTCCACACCGCGGGTCCCGCACCATCCACATGCTGGAAGCCCTGGTGGGAACAGCCGGGGCTGATGGGGTGTTGTGCGCCCCGGTGGTCGAGCCGGGCCCCGGCGGCCGCTAGTTGTTCAAATTGGAACTACCTAGTACGGTCGACCTCCGACGCACCACGACCCGTCCGGGTCCGACCGCGTCCACCCCGGTCCGCGCCGAACCGGCCCGGCCCACCCCCGATCCACGGAGGCCCACCCATGCCGCAGCCCGGCGCCGCCACGGTGCGCTCGCGTGTGCGCATCCCGCTGACCTTCCCCGACGGCTACCGCGCCGACGCGGAGGTCTCCACCTTCCACGGCCTCACCGACGGCGCCGAGCACCTGGCGCTCGCGCTCGGCACGGTCCCCGAGGGCGGCACGCCCCTGGTGCGACTGCACTCCGAGTGCCTGACCGGCGACGTCTTCGGCTCGGACCGCTGCGACTGCGGGCCGCAGCTGCGCGAGTCGGTGGAGCGGATCAGCGAGGCCGGCGGGTACCTGCTCTACCTGCGGCAGGAGGGCCGCGGCATCGGGCTCTACAACAAACTGGACGCCTACGCCCTCCAGGACTCCGGCCTGGACACGTACGACGCCAACACCGCGCTCGGCCTGCCCGAGGACGGCCGCGACTACACCGCGGCCGCCCAGATGCTCGCCGCGCTCGACGCCACGGGCATCGACCTGCTGAGCAACAACCCGGACAAGGCGGCGCAGCTGGCCGACCTGGGGATCGTCGTGCGGCACCGGGTGCCGACGGGGGTGCACCTGTCGGCCAGCAACGTCCGCTACCTGCGGGCGAAGGTGGAGCGGACGGGGCACTCGATCGAGCTGTCCCGGCTGGTCGGCTGAACTGCCGCACGGGCGGCTGGTGACAGATGACAGCTGACAGATTTCAAAATCTGTCAGCTGTCATCTGTTATCTGTTCGCTGTTATCTGTTCGCCGTGATCTGTCAGCCGTCAGCCGTTCGCTGTCACCCGCGCCCCGCGCGCCCCCGGACCGTCCGCAGCACCCCGTACGCCGCCAACGGCAGCGCCACCAGCAGCGCGGCCCAGAAGGCCCCGTGCCCCCACAGCCCGGCGATCGCCCGGAACAGCCCCTCGAACACCGGGATCCGCAGCGCCTCGACCGGGCCCAGCGGCCCCGGCCAGGCGCCCAGGAACAGCGTGGCCGGGACCCAGAGCACGAACAGCCCCTTGGCGGTGGCCGGCGTCCCGAGGGTGCTGACCAGCGACACCACCGCCAGCAGCAGGACGAACCCGGCCTGGTAGTCCGCACCGCCCTGCCCCGTCCCCCACGAGTCGGGCGTCGGGTGCGCCCCGGTGGCCGCCAGCCGGACCTCGACCGCCGCCCACAGCAGCAGCACCAGCACCGCCGTCGTCCCGAGCGCGAACCGCACCCGGTCGCGCGCACCGGCGCCGCCCGTCCGCCACCGCCCGGACGGCGCGCCCCCCGCCCGCTCGGCGGTGCCGGCCCCGGACGGCCCCGCGCCCCGCACGCCCCGCACACCCCGCACGCCCCGCTCCCGCCAGGCCTCCCGGGCCTGCCGTCGGGCGTCCTGAGCCGGCTTCAGCAGCCGGTTCGCGGCCCGCTCGATCAGGACGAGCGAGACGACGGTCGCCACCACTGCCGCGATCCCGGCCCAACTCCCCATCCCGCCCTCGAACACCACGACCCGGTCGGCCACCGACGGCGGCGTCTCCAGCACCGTCATCGGCGGTCCGAGCCGCAGGTAGCCGATGGCGAGGGCTCCGGCGCCGGTCAGCAGCGCCGTGCCGATGCCCACCCGGGCGGGGAAGAAGGCGATCACGGCGGCCGCGACGAGCCCCGCGCCGAGTTGTCCGGCCACCTGCCGGGCCGCGTGTTCGCCGGCGTTCCGCAGGGGGCCGCCGAAGGCGCCGGCGGGCGAGAGGTCGAGCTTCTCCCCCGCCTCGACCGGGTAGCGGAGCACCGCACCCGCCCACAGCAGCAGCCCGAAGGCGAGGAGCAGCAGCAGGACCGCCCCGGCCCGGCGCGGCAGCGCGGTGCGGGCGTGCGGCCACCAGGCCGCCAGCTGCTCCCGCCGCTCCTCCCAGCCCGTCGGCGGCCGGCGGCGCCGGTTGAGCCAGAGCCGGGCCACCCGCCCCTCCTGTCGCACCCCGGCCTCCGGTTCGGGCCGCTCGGGCCGTCCCCGGCCGCGCCGCCGCAGTGCCTCCGCCGCGACCAGGGCCGCCCGTCCGGCCGGCTGCGCCGGGTCGGCGCTCACCGCCCGCCGGCGCAGCGCGGACCAGTGGCGCCGGACCACGTCCCGGGGAGTGGCCGCCGCCGGGTCGGGCGCCGGTCTGCGGGCCACGGTCCGTACGGCGGTGCGGGCGCCCGCGCCCACGGCCAGCGCGCCGTCCAACACCGAGGCGGCCACCGCGGCGGCGAGCTCCGACACCCGCCCGGGCAGCGGCAGTCGGTGCAGTGCGGCGGGCAGCGGCGAGAGCCGGCCGAGCAGCCGCGCGCGTTCCTCGGGCCGGATGCTCAGCCAGACCGCCTGCCGGTGCGCCTCCTCGCGTTCCTCCGGGCTGAGCCCGTCGCCGCCGCGCCGGCCGCCGCCGACGGTGCGGGCCAGCCGGTCCACCTCGGCCAGCACCTCCGGCAGTGCGGCCAGCGCTAGCAGCCGCGAGCAGTGCTCGCCGGCGCACTCGGGGTGGAAGCAGTCGTAGCGGGCGACCACGGCCGGCACCCCGCCCCGGACGAGTTCGTCGATCAGCTCGGCGCCGTCCGGTGCGGTGACGACGCGTTCCAGCCCGGTGGTGTCGATCGGCCGGTCGCGGTAGTGCGGGACGGCGCCCGGGACGAAGGCGGCCCCCAGGGCGAGCACCGCCACCGCGGCCACGGACTCGCGCCGGGAGCCGGGCGCCTTGGCCACGTCGGAGAGGTAGTGCAGGTCGAAGACGGTGTCCTCGACCTCGTCCCGCAGCCAGTCGCGCACCCGTTCCGCTCCCCCGGTGGCCAGCCAGCGGGCCGCCGCGCCGGAGTTCTTGAGCAGCGCCTCGGTGAGCCGGACCGGGTCGGTGAACGGGTTGCCGAGGAAGGTGACCGGCCGGTGGGCCCTGGCCTGCGCCTGCGGTCGGCGGCGGATCACCTCGGGGGTACCGCCGGCCAGCCAGCTGCGGACCTGCGGGGCGGTCCAACGGTCCTCCGGCATCTTCGTGAACAGCCCCTGGAGGAGCAGCAGTTGGCGCGGGTCGCGGACGGCGCTGAGGTCGACCTCCTCGCCCATGACCAGTTCCAGCTCCAGCTCCTGGTCGTCCGGGCGCTCGCCGTCCGCGCCGACGAAGCGGGGGCGGCCGACGAACAGTTCGTACAGCACGTTGCCGAGCCCCCACCAGGGCCCGGCCTGGTGGTTCTTGCCGGCCAGCTGCTCGGGGGCCATGTAGGCGACGGTGACCATCATCGCGGAGGTGAACCGGCGGCTGTCGGTGAGCCGGTCGACGCCGCCGAAGTCGGCGATCACGAACTCCCCGGACCCGCTGCCGGGGCGCACCAGGATGTTGGCGGGCTTGAAGTCCAGCGGGTTGCGCTGGATCCGCTGCTGCCAGAAGTCGAGCAGGGCGACCAGCTCGTAGACGATCTGCTCGGTGGTCCGCCGGTCGCCGTGCCCGCCCGACCGCCACAGCCCGGCGACGTGGGCGGCGAGGGTGACCGGCAGGTACTCCATGGCCACCCAGTCGACCTGGGCGCCGTGGTGGCGGACCCGGCCGAAGTCGATCAGCTGCGGGACGTGCCGGCGGAAGCCGTCGTGGCCCAGGTGGGAGAGCAGGTCGTGGTCCATCGGCTGGCCCGCGACGGCCACCTTGACGGCCGCGTCACCGCCGCCGTCGGTGCGCCGGACGTACCAGACGGTGCCCTCGGAGCCGGCTCCGGCCCGCCCCAGCGGGATGAAGCGGCTCCGCAGGGCGTCCGGGAAGACGCCCTCGAACGGACCGCCGGTGTCCGGGGCCCCGCCGAACCCGTCCTCGGGGCCGGCCGGGCTCCCGCCCGCACTCCCGCCGCCGCCTCCCCCGGCCGGGGCGGGGCCGCCGGGCCCGATGCCGTCCTGCCAGGAGGACGAGCCGGCCCCCGAGCCCGACCGGGGCCGGACGACCTCGGTCACCGCCTCCGAATCGGCACCCGGCGAACGTCCCGAGTGCCCCGAGTCCCCCGAACTGCCCGAGCCCCCCGGCCGGTTCGGCCGGAGCCCGGTCGGAGCGTGCGGGTCGAACCTCGGCCCGGTGTCCGGCCTGCGGCGGGTGGCCGCCTCCGGGTCGTACCGCGGCTCGTTGCCGGACACCCGACGCGTCGCGGCCTCCGGATCGAAGCGCGGCGGGGCGGCGGGCACCCGACGGGTCGCGGCCTGCGGGTCCACCCGGGCCCGCGGGGTCGCGCCGAGCCGGGACGACCGGTCCGGGGCGTCCTCGGAGGCACGCCAGCGCCCCCGCGACCACCGCTCCACCCTGCTCCCCGGCGGATTCCCCGGCTCGGCTCCGGCGGCCGACCGGGGCCTCGGCCCGCGCCGACCGCCCTCGGCCGGGTCCGCGTCCTCCGTCGTGCCCATGCGACGCTCCCCTCCCCCGCAGCCCGGACCGGCGCGGGGCCGTGACCATGGGCGCACCGGTTCCGGGGTGGATTGTGACGCGTCATCATCCCTCATGGCGGGCGCGGGTGTCGGCCGCTTTCGCGGATCAGGACCGACCCATCGCAGGACCGGTACGCAAGCGCGATCCACGACGGGGAACCGGCCGCTGTCGACGCCTCGGCCGGCACTGCCCGTACGGCGGTCGGGCCGGCACCGCGACCGCCGGAGCGGAGCAGGACCGGGCGGGAACGGACCGGCCCCCGAGCGGAACTCGAGCCGGCGTCCAGCCGGCCCGCCTCAGCGCTCCTCGACCGGGCGCCCCAGCGGTTCCTCCACGATCCGCCGGGCGATCTCCTCGGGCCGCACCGGGCGCCCGAAGTGCCAGCCCTGCGCCCAGTCGCAGCCCATGGTCCGCAGCCGTTCGGCGTCCCGGTGGGTCTCCACGCCCTCGGCGGTGACGTTCAGCCCGAGCGCGTGCGCCATCGACACCAGTCCGCTGACGATCCGCCACCCGGTGGACTCGTCCTTCCCCGGTTCGTGCAGGTCGCCGACGAATGAGCCGGCGATCTTCAGCCCGGAGACCGGCAGGTCGCGCAGGTAGGCGAGGTTGGACCAGCCGGTGCCGAAGTCGTCCACGGCCAGCGACACCCCGAGGTCGACCAGCCCGTGCAGGGTGCGCAGCGCCTCGTCCTCGGGCCCGACCACGGTCGACTCGGTGATCTCCAGCTGCAACCGGGCCGGGTCCAGGCCGGTGCTGTCGAGGATCCGGGCGAGGTCGGTGACCAGGGCGGCGCTGCGGGCCTGCCGGACCGCCAGGTTGACGTTGAGCTGCGGGGCGGCGTCGCCGTACCGCTTGATCCAGTCCGCGGCCTGGCCGCAGGCCTGCTCCAGCACCCAGCGGCCGAGCGGCATGATCAGCCCGGTCTCCTCGGCGGTGGTGACGAACTCGTCCGGGCCGAGCACGCCGAGCTGCGGGTGGCGCCAGCGCACCAGCGCCTCCACGGCGGCCAGCCGGCCGTCCGCGAGGCGGTAGAGCGGCTGGTAGTCGATGAAGAACTCGCCGCGGTCGAGGGCCGCCGGCATCCGCACCGACACCGCGTAGCGGCTGACCGCCCGGGCGTTCTCCTTGGGGTCGAAGAGCGTCCAGCGGCCGCGGCCGGCCTCCTTGGCGCGGTACAGGGTGAGGTCGGCGGCCCGGACGGCGGCGCCCGGGGTGGTGGTGGACACCCGCCGCTCCAGCACGCCGACGCTGGCGCCGACGGCGAGCTTGTGGTCGCCGATCAGCACCGGCCCGGCCAGCGCCCTGAGCACGGTCTTCGCGGCGGCCACCGCCTCCTGCTCGCCCCGGCACTTCTCCAGCAGGACGACGAACTCGTCGCCGCCGAGCCGGGCCACCAGGTGGCCGAGCGGGGTGAGGGCGGCCTTCAGCCGGGCGGCGACCGCGGCCAGCAGCTGGTCGCCCATGTCGTGGCCGAGGCTGTCGTTGACCACCTTGAAACCGTCGAGGTCGACGTAGCAGAGGCCGAAGCGGGCGCCCGGCTCGGGCTCCTCGAACAGCTTCTCCAGCCGCTCGAAGAAGGCCGCGCGGTTGGGCAGGCCGGTCAGCGGGTCGTGGGTGGCCTGGTGGCGCAGCCGCTCCTGGAGCCGGTAGCGGTCGGTGACGTCCTCCAGCATCGCGACCTGGTACTGCGGGATGCCGTCGTCGTCGCGGATCAGCGAGACGGTCAGGTGGGTCCAGATCACCTCGCCGTCCTGGCGGTAGTACGGCTTGTCGAACTGGAAGTAGTCCCGCTTGCCGCTGATCAGCTCCTCGTACGCCTCCCACACGCCGGGGGTGTCCTCGGGGTGCACCAGGTCGCCGACCCGGCGGCCGATCATGTCCTCCGGGCCCGCGCCGAACAGCTCCTGGAGGGCCTTGTTGACCGCCATGATGTTGCCGTCGGTGTCACCGATGCCGATGCCGATGGCGGCGCTCTCGAACAGCGCCCGGAACCGGGCCTCGGAGGCGCGCAGCGCCCGCTCGGCCTCCTTGCGGGCGCTGTCGGCGGCGGTGCGGATCGCCTCCTGCTCGGTCAGCGTGCGCTCGCGCAGGGCCGCCGCCCAGCCGGCCGCGAAGGCGCCGGTCAGGGCCGGGCCGCGGTCGTCCTGGACGGGCTGCGCCTGGAGCAGCTCGACCGCCCGGGCCAGCAGCAGCGGGTCGGTGAAGTGCGCGTCGACCAGGTCGGCGCCGGCCTGCGCGGCCAGCCGCGGCTCGAACGGCTCGTCCTCCTGGGCGCGGTGCAGCAGCGCGGCGGTGCGCGCGACCAGCCGGCCGAGCAGGCCGGGGTGGACGGCGGTGCCGTGGTCGGCGGAGAGCAGCCGGGCCCACTCCTCGTGGAACCGCTCCGCGTTGCCGCGCACCGGGGTGGTACTCATCTGCTGAACCTGGTTCCTCTGGTGTACGCGCCGGTTCCGGCGGGCCCGGCAGGCCTTGCGGGCCGAGCGGGCCGGGCAGGCCTCGCGACGGCCGCCGCGCGGGGCGTGCGGCCGTCGGTGCCTCGTCCGTCGCGTCCGCTCAAGGGCGGATCCCCACGCCCGCCACCCCGGCGATCCGCTCGGGGTGCTCACCGACCGTACCCGGCTGGTCCGGACGCCACAGCGGCAGGTGCACCACGCCCGGCTCGACCAGCTCGAAGCCGGAGAACATCGCGGTGATCTGCTCGTGGGTGCGCATGGTCAGCGGGGTCGGCGTCCGCTGGTAGAGCTTCTGGTGGTCCTCGGCCTGGTCGGGGCGGCTCTCCAGGGCGGCGTGCGAGAGCACCAGCGCGCTGCCGGGCGGGAGGGCGTCGCGGACCGTTCCGATCAGCCGCCACGGGTCGTCCTCGTCGCCGACGAAGTGCGCGACGGCGACCAGCAGCACGGCCACGGGCTCGCCGGCCGCCAGCAGCTCGGTGACCTCGGGGCGGGCCAGCAGGTCGTCGACGTCGCGCAGGTCGGCCTGGGCGACGGCGCAGTCGTGGTCGTCCTCCAGCAGCAGGCGGCTGTGCGCGACGGCGACCGGGTCGCGGTCCACGTAGACGACCTTGGCCTCGGGGCGGATCGCCCGGGCGATCTCGTGCACGGCGCCGAAGGTCGGGATGCCGGAGCCGATGTCCAGGAAGCGGGTGACGCCCTGCTCGGCGAGGAAGGTCACGGCGCGGCGCAGGAAGGCGCGGTTGGAGCGCATGATCTGCGGCAGCTCCGGCCACATGGCGATGGCCTTGCGGGCCATCTCCCGGTCGACCTCGAAGTTGTGCGAGCCCCCCAGGTAGTAGTCGTAGACCCGCGCGGCGTTCGGTTTGTCCAGGTCCGTGCCCTCCGGTACCCAGCTCGGTCGCCGCATGCCTGTGACTCCTTCACTCCGGTTTCTGGGGTCGCAGCGCCCAGGGGATGCTGCCGTGACTGATGAGACTACAAGCACAGAAGATCCTCCCCCGCACCCCGAACGGGTGCAAGCGGAGCGCTTCCTTCCTCCCGGACGGGCGCTTCCGGAAGATTCACCTCCGGTTACCGGCCGTGCCACGGACCAACTCGGCAACGGTCCAACGGCGTTCACCCCTCGGAGCGACCGGCCCGGACTAGGGTGGGGCCGTGGACCCCAACCACTACCGATTCCGGGGCGTCTGGCGGCTCGCGGCTCCGGCGACCGCCGTGTACGCGGCCCTCGAGGACGTGCGGAGCTATCCGCTGTGGTGGCCGGAGATCCGCGAGGTCCGACCGACCGGCGAGGACTCCGGGGACGTGGTGGTGCGCGCGCTGCTGCCGTACCGGTTGGTGATCGGGCTGGCGGCGAAGCGGCGCGACCCGGCCGCCGGGGTGCTGGAGGTGGCCATGCGGGGCGACCTGGCCGGGTGGTCGCGGTTCACGGTGACGCCGGACCTGGCGGGCGGGGCCAGCGAGGCGGGTGGACCGAGCGGGGCCCGCGGGCCGGGCGGTCCGGGCAGCCGGGTGCTGTTCGAGGAGGAGACCCGGCCCGGCAAGCCCCTGCTGCGCCGGCTCGCCCTGCCGCTGCACCCGCTGTTCCGGGCCAACCACGCGGTGATGATGCGCCGGGGGCGGCGGGGGCTCGCGGCGTACCTGGCGGGGGCGGCGGCGGGGTGACGGGCGTCGAGCGGGGTGCCGGGCGTCGGAGGACGGATGGCGGCGAACAGATGACAGACGACAACTTTCAGCGAACAGATGACAGCTTTCGAAATCTGTCATCTGTTCGCGACAGCCCCGGCCCCGCGCCCACCGACGTCCCCGCCCCCGACTTCGGCTTCGACGCCCCCTTCGACCGCACCGGCACCGGCAGCAGCAAGTGGGCCCGCGCGGACGCCCCCGGAACGATCGCGATGGGCCTCGCCGACATGGACCTGCCCGGCCCGCCCGCCGTCGCCGAGGCACTGGAGCGGCGCGCCCGGCACCGCGCGTACGGCTACACGGTCTGCGACCCGGCCGGCCGCGCGCTGGTGGCCGACTGGTACCGCACCCGGCACGGCGCCGCGGTCGACCCGGACTGGGTCCTGCTGCTGCCCTGCGGCCCGCGCACCGCGCTGCGCCTCCTCCTGGAGACCGTACGGCCGCAGGCCCCCGTCCTCTTCCCCACCCCCGAGTGGGGCGGCTTCGCCCAGCTCTGCCGCGCGGCCGGCCTCCCGTACCGCGAGCTGCCGCTGCACCCGGCGCACCCGCCGCAAGTACCGCACCCGGGCCCGAGCGGCTACCGGCTCCCGTCGGGCCCGCTCCCCCGCCCCGTCGGCGCCGTACTGCTGAGCAACCCGCACAACCCCTCCGGCACGGTGTGGCCGGCCGACGCCGTGCGCGCGCTCGCCGCCCGGGCGGCCGAGAGCGGTGCGCTGCTGGTCTCGGACGAGGTGCACGGCGACCTCACCCACCCCGGCCGTGCCCACCCCGTCGCCGTCACCACCGCCGACCCGGCGCACCGGCCCCTCGTCGTCACCCTCAACTCCGTCGGCAAGACCTTCAACTGCTCCGGCATCCCCAGCAGTTTCGCCCTCGTCCCCGACCCCGGGCTGCGCGCCCGGTTCACCGAGGCGCTGGCCGGCTACGGCCTCTGGGAGGGCGGCCTGCTGGAGCAGACCGTGCAGCAGGCGGCGCTGCGCGAGGGCGGGCCCTGGCTGGACGCGCTGCTCGCCCACCTGGTCGCCGCCCGCACCCGGCTGACCGACCGGCTCGGGCCCGCCCTCCGCGCCACCCCGCGGGCCTCCTACCTGCTCTGGCTGGACGCCGCCGCGCTCGGCCTGCCGCCCGCCGCCGCCCGCCGGGCGCTGCTGGAGCGCTGCGGTCTGGAGGCCTCCGACGGCGCCGACTTCGGGCCCGGCGGCCGGGGTTCGCTGCGCCTGAACTACGCCCTGCCGGGGCCGGTGCTGGCGAGCGTCCTGGAGCGGCTGGAGCGCCTGTGACCCCGGCACGTGCCCCGGCCGGGTACGGACCGCTCCCTGCCCGCCGGTCGGCCTGACAGCCCCGAACTCACCCGTTCGCCACAGCTCTGACCTGCGAAAAAGAACGTTCACACGATTTTTGCGGGGCATCCCCGCATGCTCCGTAGCAGACTGGGCAAGGTAGACCGGGCCGCAATCGTGATCCCGAGGATGGTGAGTCCGGTGATACCGGTATCCCGCACCACTCCGCCCGACCGGCAGAGCACGCCAACACCCCCGCCGGGGGTGACCCCGTTGACCGAATCGGGGGCGCGCAGCCACGTGTCGGGCGTCTGCTTCAAGATCGGACCGCCCCGTCTGGTGGGGGTGGAGGTCGAATGGTTCGTCCATGACGATCGATGTCCGTCCCGCCCCGTACGGCCGGAACTGCTCCACGCCGCACTGGAGTCGCTGCCACTCGGCGGACCGGACGGCGTCTCCCTCCCCTCCGGTTCGCGCCTCACGCTCGAACCCGGCGGACAGGTCGAGCTCAGCTCCCCGCCCGCCACCGGCCTCCTGGCCTGCGTCGAGGACACCCGACGCGATCTGACCGCCCTGCGGGCCGCCTTCGCGGCACAGGGCCTGCGACTCACCGGCACCGGGACGGACCCGTACGCCCGCCCCCGACGGATGGTGCTGGACCACCCCCGCTACCTCGCGATGGAGCGCTTCTTCGACTCCGCCGGGCCCTGGGGCCGCATCATGATGACCGGCACCGCGTCGGTGCAGGTCTGCCTGGACGCCGGCGAGGCGGACGGGCCGCACGCGGTGGAGCGCCGCTGGCGACTGGCCCACCGGCTGGGCCCGGTGCTGGTCGCCGCATTCGCCAACTCCCCTACACTGGACGGTAGTTCGACCGGCCATCGGTCCACCCGGCAGGCCGTGTGGTCCCGGATGGACCCGACCCGCACGCTCGCCCCGGAGCCGGACCACGGCGACCCGCGCGAGGCCTGGGCACAGTACGTGCTGGATGCCCAAGTCCTGTGCGTACGAAGGCCCGAGGGCCTGCCCTGGACGGCCCCGACCGGGCTGACCTTCCGCGACTGGATCCGCGGCGCGGGCGAACGCCCGCCCACGCTCGACGACTTGGACTACCACCGCACCACCCTCTTCCCGCCGGTGCGCCCGCGCGGCCACCTGGAGCTGCGGATGATCGACGCCCAGCCCGGGGACGGCTGGATGGTGGTCGCCGCACTGGTCACCGCCCTGCTGGACGACCCGGTGGCCGCCGATGCCGCGCTGGCCGCGCTGGAGCCGCTGGAACGCACCGACGGTCCGCGCCCGCCGCGCAGCGAGGTCTGGCGCCGGGCCGCCACCCTGGCCATGGCCGACCCGGAGCTGCGCCGGGCCACCCTCACCTGCTTCGCCGCCGCCGACGCCGCACTGGGCCGCCTGCCCGGCGCCGGTCAACTGCGCACCGTCGTCGCCGAGTTCGCCGAGCGCTACCCCGCGCGCGGCCGCTGCCCGGCCGACGACCAGCTGGACGCCCTGCGCTCCGGCACCCGACCCGCTCCCCCGGAGGAGGCCGCACCATGACCGACGTCCGACCCCACGGGGGCACCGAGGCGGCCGGCCCGGACCGCAGCACCGGCCCGACCGCCGCCACCGCCACCCCTGACGCCGCCGCCACCGGCACCGAGGCGCTGCGCGAGAGCATCGCCACCGAGCTGCTGGCCGCCCGCGCCCGCACCGCCGCGCTGACCGACTGCGTCGGGGACGGCGACCTCACCGCCCAGCACTCCCCGCTGATGTCCCCGCTGGTCTGGGACCTCGCGCACATCGGCAACCAGGAGGAACTCTGGCTGCTGCGCAACGTCGGCGGCCGCGACCCGATGCACCCCGAGATCGATCCGCTCTACGACGCCTTCCAGCACCCCCGCGCCGAGCGCCCCAGCCTGCCGCTGCTGCCGCCCGCCGAGGCCCGCGCCTACGCCCACGAGGTGCGCGGCCGGGTGCTGGACCTGCTGGCGGCGAGCCCGCTGGAGGGCGCGCCGCTGCTGGACGCCGGGTTCGCGTTCGGGATGATCGCCCAGCACGAGCAGCAGCACGACGAGACGATGCTGATCACCCACCAGCTCCGCCAGGGCGAGCCGGCCCTGGCCGCTCCACCGCCACCGCCCGCGCCCGCCGACGCGGCCACCCTGCCCGCCGAAGTCCTGATCCCCGCGGGCCCGTTCACCATGGGGACGGACACCGAGCCGTGGGCGCTGGACAACGAGCGCCCGGCGCACACCGTCGACCTGCCGGCCTTCCTGCTGGACACCACCCCGGTCACCAACGCCGCCTACCAGCGGTTCATCGCGGACGGCGGCTACGACGACCCGCGCTGGTGGACGCCGGAGGGCTGGGAGCACCGCCGCCGCGCCGACCTGACCGCCCCGCTGTTCTGGCGCCACCAGGACGGCCAGTGGCTCCGCCGGCGCTTCGGCACGGTGGCGCCGGTCGAGCCGGACGAGCCCGTCCTGCACGTCAGTTGGTACGAGGCGGACGCGTACGCCCGGTGGGCCGGCCGGCGGCTGCCGACCGAGGCCGAGTGGGAGAAGGCGGCCCGGCACGACCCGGCCACCGGCCGCTCCCGCCGCTACCCCTGGGGCGACGGCCCGCCCGGCCCCGAGCACGCCAACCTCGGCCAGCGCCACCTGCGCCCGGCCGGGGCGGGCAGCTACCCGAAGGGCCGGTCCCCGTACGGGGTGGGCCAGTTGATCGGCGACGTGTGGGAGTGGACGGCCAGCGACTTCCGCCCCTACCCGGGCTTCCGGGCCTGGCCATACCGGGAGTACTCGGAGGTGTTCTTCGGCCCCGAGCACAAGGTGCTGCGCGGCGGCTGCTTCGCGGTGGCGCCGGTCGCCTGCCGGGGCACCTTCCGCAACTGGGACTACCCGGTCCGGCGGCAGATCTTCGCCGGGTTCCGCACCGCCCGCGACCTGGAGGCGGACTGATGTGCCGTCACATCGCCTACCTGGGCGAGCCGGTGGCGCCCCGGGAGCTACTGGTGCACCCGCCGTACGGGCTGTACCGGCAGTCCTGGGCGCCCCGGGTCCAGCAGTACGGCACGGTCAACGCGGACGGCTTCGGCCTCGGCTGGTACGCGGACGGCGACGAGGTGCCCGCCCGCTACCGCCGGACCGGGCCGATCTGGGCGGACGAGGCCTTCGCCGACCTCGCCCGGGTGGTCCGCACCCGGGCGCTGCTGGCCGCCGTCCGGTCCGCCACCGAGGGCTGCGCGCCGGGCGAGGGCGCGGCCGCGCCGTTCGCCGCCGAGCGCTGGCTGTTCAGCCACAACGGCGCGGTGGCCGGCTGGCCCGGCAAGCTGGACGCGCTGGCCGCCCTGCTGCACCCGGCCGAACTCCTGGACCTGGAGGCGCGCACCGACTCGGCGCTGCTGTGGGCGCTCACCCTGCACCGGCTGCGGGACGGCGCCGGGCCGGGCGAGGCCCTGGCGGGCACCGTCGCGGACGTCACCGCGCACACCACCGGGCGGCTCAACCTGCTGCTCACCGACGGCGCCTCGATCGCCGCGACCACCTGGGGCGACACCCTGTACCACCGCACCCTGCCGGGCCTCGGCACGGTGGTGGCCTCCGAACCGTACGACGACGCGCCGGGCTGGACGTCCGTCCCCGACGGTTCGCTGCTGCTGGCGGACTCGCGCGGCATCACCGTACGCCGCCTTCCCGGCCGCGACTGATCCCCACTCTTCCTTCACCTTCTGAACAGAGGAACCACCCTGTCATGGACACCTTCGAACTCACCCGACTGCTGCCCGCCGACCACTTCAGCACCGCGCTGCGCCACGACGTGCAGCACGGACTGACCGCGCGGCCCAAGTGGCTGCCGCCGAAGTGGTTCTACGACGCGCGGGGCAGCGAGCTGTTCGAGGAGATCACCCGGCTGCCCGAGTACTACCCGACCCGGGCGGAGCGGGCCATCCTGACCGCCCGGGCCGGCGAGATCGCCGCCGCCACCGGGGCCCGCACCCTGGTGGAGCTGGGCTCCGGCTCCTCCGAGAAGACCCGGCTGCTGCTGGACGCCCTGCGCGCGCTCGGCACCCTGGAGACGTACGTCCCGGTGGACGTCAGCGAGAGCGCGCTGACCGCGGCCGGCGCCGCCATCTCCGCCGAGTACCCCGGGCTCGCGGTGCACGGCGTGCTCGCCGACTTCACCGCCGGGCTCGGCCTGCCCCCGGAGGACGGCCCGCGCCTGGTCGCCTTCCTCGGCGGCACCCTCGGCAACCTGCTGCCCCTGGAGCGCGCGGCCTTCCTGCACGGCCTGCGCGCCGCCCTCGACCCGGGCGACTTCCTGCTGCTCGGCACCGACCTGGTCAAGGACCCGGCGGTGCTGGTCGCCGCCTACGACGACTCCGCCGGAGTGACCGCCGAGTTCAACCGGAACGTGCTCAACGTGCTCAACCGCGAGCTGGGCGCCGACTTCGACCCGGACGCCTTCGAGCACGTCGCGCTCTGGGACGCCGAGCAGGAGTGGATCGAGATGCGGCTGCGCTCGCTGCGCGCGCAGTCCGTGAAGATCCCGGCCCTGGACCTGCCGGTGCACTTCGCCCGGGGCGAGGAGCTGCGCACCGAGGTGTCGGCGAAGTTCCGCCGGGAGCGGGTGGCCGGGGAACTGGCGGCGGCCGGGCTGCGGCTGAGCCACTGGTGGACCGACCCGGAGGGCCGGTTCGGGCTCTCGCTCGCCTCGCCGGCCTGACCGCCACTCCCGGACGGCCCAATTTGCTTGTTCACCTTACGAATTCTCAGAGCGAAACTTGAGGTTCCCGGTGTACAAGACTTAAACGAATAGGGGTTACGATCTCGGCTACCGAGCTCAGCGTTGAGTACCAGGAGTCAGATCGTGAGCGTCACCCAGAAGCCCTCCGGGGCGGTCGAGGCCCCCGCGCCCGGCCGCCTCGGCTTCGTCGTCTTCATCACCGCGGCAGCGGCCCTCGGCGGCTTCCTGTTCGGCTACGACAGCTCCGTGATCAACGGCGCCGTCTCCGGCATCCAGGAGAAGTTCGGCGTCGGCAGCGGCGTGACCGGTCTGATCGTCTCCTCGGCCCTGCTGGGCTCGGCGGTCGGCGCCGCGGTCGCCGGACGGTTCGCCGACCGGTACGGCCGCATCAAGGTCATGAAGGCGGGCGCCCTGCTGTTCGCGATCAGCGCGGTCGGCTCGATGCTGCCGTTCTCCGCCTGGGACCTCGCCCTCTGGCGCGTCCTCGGCGGCGCGGCCATCGGCATCGCCTCGGTGATCGCCCCGACCTACATCGCCGAGGTCGCGCCGACCAAGTACCGGGGCCGGCTGGCCTCCTTCCAGCAGGCCGCGATCGTGCTCGGCATCGCGATATCCCAGCTGGTCAACTGGGTGCTGGCGCAGGCGGCCGGCGGCGAAACCCGCGGCCAGCTGCTCGGCCTGGAGGCCTGGCAGTGGATGCTCGGCATCTGCGTCGTCCCGGCCGCGGTCTACTTCGTGCTCGCCTCGGTGATCCCCGAGTCCCCGCGCTACCTGATCCAGGCCGAGCGCCTGGACGACGCCCGCAAGGTGCTCGCCGAGGTCGAGGGCGAGGGCGTGGACACCGACGCCCGGATCGCCGAGGTCCAGGCGCTGATCGCCTCCGACCACCGCCCGCGCTTCCGCGACCTGCTCGGCGGCCGCTTCGGCCTGCTCCCGATCGTCTGGGTCGGCATCGGCCTGTCGGTCTTCCAGCAGCTGGTCGGCATCAACGTGATCTTCTACTACTCGTCGATCCTGTGGCAGTCGGTCGGCATCGACCAGGGCAACTCGCTGCTGATCAGCTTCGTCGGCTCGGTGATCAACATCCTCGGCACCGTGATCGCGATCGTGCTGGTCGACCGGGTCGGCCGCAAGCCGCTCGCCCTGATCGGCTCGGCCGGCATGGCGGTCGCGCTCGGCACCGCCGGCTGGGCCTTCTCCTCGGCCACCGGCAGCGGGGACAACCTCACCCTGCCCGATCTCCAGGGCACCGTCGCGCTGGTCGCCGCCAACGCCTTCGTGCTGTTCTTCGCGATGTCCTGGGGCGTCGTCGTCTGGGTGATGCTCGGCGAGATGTTCCCGAACCGGATCCGCGCCGCCGCGCTCTCCGTGGCCGCCTCCGCGCAGTGGATCGCGAACTGGGTGATCACCGTCTCGTTCCCGTCCATGTCGCGCTGGAACCTGTCGGCGACCTACCTGATCTACGCCGCCTTCGCGGCGCTCTCCATCCTCTTCGTGGCGAAGTTCATGAAGGAGACCAAGGGCGTCCGGCTGGAGGACATGGGCTGATCCGCCCGTCGGCCCGTCGGCCCGTCGGCCCGCCGACCTCTCGGCCCCCGTACCCCCGGCGCGATCAGCGCGGGGTGCGGGGGCCGAATCGTTTCCGCTCGACCGGGCCCCTCCGGCCTCGTCTCAGGGCCGCTCGGCGAGCCGGGCGTAGCGCAGGGCGAGCCCATCGAGCAGCGCCTCCAGCCCGGTCTCGAAGGCGCCCTCGTCCACCGTCCCGCGGTGCCCGGCCAGCCGGTGCGCCTCGCCGAGGTGCGGGTAGTCGGCCGCGTCGTAGACCTCGGCGTCGGCGGGGAAGCCGGCCGCGAAGGAGGCGAGCGCCGAGCCGGTGACGAAGTAGCGCATCAGCGCGCCGATCCTGGTCGCCTGGCCGCGCGGCCACCCGGACTCGACCAGGTGGCCGAAGACGGCGTCGGCCAGCCGCAGGGCGTTCGGCCGGCGCCCGGGGCCCTGGGCGAGCACCGGGACGATGTTGGGGTGGGCGGCCAGCGCGGCCCGGTAGGAGCGGGCCCAGTCGCGCAGCGCCTCCGGCCAGGGGCCCCCACCGGCTCCAGCAGCCCCGGTGGTGCCGAACATCGACAGGTCGACCTCGCCGATGACGCTGTCCACCACCGCGTCCAGCAGCTCGTCCTTAGTGGCGAAGTGGTTGTAGAGCGAGGGCCCGCTGACCGACAGCTCGGTGGCGAGCCGGCGGGTGGAGAGGGCGTCCAGCCCCTCGTCGTCGATCAGCCGCAGGGCGGCGGCGACGATGCGCTCGCGGCTGAGCAGCGGGGTGCGTGGACGGGCCATCGCGGCGGGTGCCTCCGGTTCCTCCGGTCGGGTGTGCTGGGGACCGATTCTGGCAGGTGCCCCTTCCCAGCGCGGGCGGGGCGGGGCTACAGTCCCCCCATAAAACTTGCAGCGCTAGTTTAATGGGTCCGGCCCTGGGGTCGGGGCCCTGGACACCGGATTCGGGAGCCGCCGTGAACCTGGAGTTGTCCGAGGAGCAGAGCGCCGTCCGGGACCTCGCCGCCTCCTTCACCGACCGCGAGGTCGTGCCGCACGCCGCCGAGTGGGACCGCGCCGAGTCCGTCGACCGCGCGATCATCGGCAAGCTGGCGAAGGTCGGCTTCCTCGGGCTGACCATCCCGGAGGAGTACGGCGGCAGCGGCGGCGACCACCTGGCGTACTGCCTGGTCCTGGAGGAACTCGGGCGCGGCGACTCGGCCGTGCGCGGGATCGTCTCGGTCTCGCTCGGCCTGGTCGGCAAGTCGGTCAACGCCTTCGGCACCGAGGAGCAGAAGCGGCACTGGCTGCCCCGGCTCACCTCGGGCGAGGCGCTCGCCTGCTTCGCGCTCACCGAGCCGGGCACCGGATCGGACGCCGCCAGCCTCACCACCCGCGCCGTCCGGGACGGCGGGGACTGGCTGATCAGCGGCGCCAAGACCTTCATCACCAACGGCACCTGGGCCGACGTCGCCCTGGTCTTCGCCCGCACCGGCGGGGACGCGCCCGAGCAGCGGGGCCACCGGGGCATCACCGCCTTCCTGGTCCCCACCGACCTGCCCGGCTTCACCCGCACCGAGATCCACGGCAAGCTCGGCCTGCGCGGCCAGGCCACCGCCGGCCTCTCCTTCGAGGACGTCCGGGTGCCGGACAGCGCCCGGCTCGGCGAGGTCGGCAAGGGGTTCACGGTGGCGATGGCCGCGCTGGCCAAGGGCCGGATGTCGGTGGCGGCCGGCTGCGTCGGCATCGCCCGGGCCTGCCTGGAGACCGCCGTCCGCTACGCGGGCGAGCGCGAACAGTTCGGCAAGCCGATCGCCTCGCACCAGCTCGTCCAGGAGCTGCTGGCCGGGATCGCCGTCGACGTCGAGGCGGCCCGGCTGCTCACCTGGAAGGTCGCCGACCACATCGACCGCGGCCTGCCGTTCGCCACCGAGTCCTCCGTCGCCAAGCTGTACGCCAGCGAGGCCGCCGTCCGGGCCGCCAACAACGCGCTCCAGGTCTTCGGCGGCTACGGGTTCATCGACGAGTACCCCGTCGGCAAGTACCTGCGCGACGCGCGGGTGATGACGCTCTACGAGGGCACCAGCCAGATCCACCAGCTGCTCATCGGACGCGCCCTCACCGGCGTCAACGCCTTCTGACGCCGGCCCGCCGCCTGCCCCGCTCCCGTCCCCTGCCACCCGTTTCCCGAGAAGGAGCCCGACGACGTGCGTCCCGTCTACTTCGCCGCCGCCCGCCGCACACCCATCGGCCGACTGCGCGGCGCGCTCGCCACGGTCCGCCCGGACGACCTCTCGGCCACCGTGCTGCGCGCCCTGCTCGCCGACGTCCCCGCACTCGACCCGGCCCGGATCGACGACGTCTACTGGGGCGCCGCCAACCAGGCCGGCGAGGACAACCGCAACGCCGCCCGGATGGCCGTGCTGCTGGCCGGCCTGCCGGAGACCGTCCCCGGAGCCACCGTCAACCGGCTCTGCGCCTCCGGCCTGGAGGCCGTCACCCTCGCCGCCCGGGCCATCGGCTCCGGCGAGGCGGACGTGGTGCTGGCCGGCGGCTGCGAGTCGATGACCCGCGCCCCCTTCGTCCTCCCCCGTCCCGACGAGGCGCTGCCGCACCGGATGGAGACCTTCGACACCCGGCTCGGCTGGCGGCTCACCAACCCGCGGATGGCCGAACTGCACGGCGTGCTCAGCATGGGCGAGACCGCCGAGGAGGTGGCCACCCGGTACGGCATCGGCCGGGAACGCCAGGACGCCTTCGCGCTGCGCAGCCACCAGCGGGCCGGCGCCGCCCGCGAGGACGGGCACTTCGACGCGGAACTCGTCCCGGTCGAGCGGCCGGACGGGGTGACGGTGGGCCGCGACGAGGGCATCCGCGAGGACACCAGCCTGGCGAAGCTCGCCGGCCTCAAGCCGGTGTTCCGACCCGGGGGCACGGTCACCGCCGGGAACGCCTCGCCGATGAACGACGGCGCGGCCGGGCTGCTCCTGGTCGGCGAGGAGGCGCTGCACGACCTCGGGCTGCGGCCGCTCGGCCGGTACGTGGCCGGCGCCTCGGCCGGGGTGCACCCGGACGTCATGGGCATCGGCCCGGTCCCGGCCACGGCGAAGGTGCTCGCGCGGGCCGGCTGGTCGCTCGCCGACCTGGACACCGCCGAGCTGAACGAGGCCTTCGCGGCCCAGGCGCTCGCCTCCGCCGACGGCATCGGGTTCAGCCCGGAGCGGGCCGAGGAGGTGGTCAACCCCAGCGGCGGCGCGATCGCGCTCGGCCACCCCCTGGGCGGCTCCGGCGCCCGCATCCTCACCACCCTGCTGCACCGGATGCGCCGTACCGGTGCCCGGCGCGGTCTGGCCACCATGTGCGTGGGCGTGGGGCAGGGTACGGCCGTGCTCGTCGAGAACGTCTGACGACCGGCGCTCCCCGTCCGTCGATCCACACCTCTGTCGATCCACAACTCTGTTGGTCCACAAATCTGTTGGTCCACACCTCTGTCGGTCCGAGCCTCCAGGGCCCGGACCGACCTTCAAACCTCCAGACTTCCGAGGAGTTCACATGACGCGGTTCGCGGGGAAGGTCGCCGTGGTGACCGGCGCGGCCCAGGGCATCGGGGCGGCCACCGCCCGTCTGCTGGCGGAGGAGGGCGCGGCGGTCGCCGTGGTCGACCTCACCGCCGAGCGGGCGGCCGGGACGGTCGCCGAGATCACCGCCAAGGGCGGCACCGCCCGGGCGTACGGCTGCGACGTGGCCGACTACGACGCCGTGGAGGCGGTGTTCGCGCAGGTCGCGGCGGACCTCGGCGGGGTGCACATCCTGGTCAACAACGCCGGGATCACCCGGGACAACCTGTTCTTCAAGATGCCGAAGGCCGACTGGGACGCGGTGCTGACGGTCAACCTGACCAGCGCGTACAACTGCAGCCACGTCGCGCAGAAGTACATGGTGGCGCAGAAGTACGGGAAGATCGTCTCGCTCAGCTCGCGCTCCGCCCTCGGCAACCGGGGCCAGGCCAACTATGCGGCCGCCAAGGCCGGCATCCAGGGCCTCACCGCGACCCTGGCGATCGAGCTCGGGCCGTTCAACGTCAATGTCAACGCCGTCGCGCCCGGGTACATCGCCACCGCGATGACCGCGGCCACCGCCGAGCGGGTCGGCAGCAGCGCCGAGGAGCACCAGACCGAGGTCGCCGCCCGGACGCCGCTGCGCCGGGTCGGGCAGCCGGAGGAGGTCGCCTCGGTCGTCGCCTTCCTGGCCAGCGAGGAGGCCTCCTACGTCAGCGGGCAGACGCTGTACGTCAACGGCGGAGCACGCTAGGCGGTCGCCTGACGTGTCGTCATATCGCCGTCCCGGGTGGGGGGTTACTTTCCCCTGGGACGGCCTTTACCTTTTCGCGTGGCCGAGTATGACCATGTCCTTGATCACATGGCCCCACCAAATGACTATGGCATGATCATGCAGCTCTCGATGGGATGGCCGCACCGACCCGACCGAACCAGGTCGGGCCCTGCGCCCCAAGGAGTCCCATGGGCAGCCCCGCCACCCTCCGCCGCGCCCTGGCCCTGCTCGCCGTGGGGGCCACCGCCCTCACGGCCGGTACCGTCGCCGTACCGGCCGCCGGCACCGCGATCGCCGCCCCCGCGCACGATCTCACGGGCGTCCACGTCCGCCCCGCCTCCTTCGGGCACCACAACGCCCAGGGCCGCCCCGCCCCGCTGAGCACCACCCAGTGCGTCAGCCAGGTCGGTATCCACTGCTACTCGCCGCTGCAGTACCGGACCGCCTACAACCTGGACCCGCTGTACCAGGAGGGCATCACCGGCAAGGGCCGCACCATCGTCATCGTCGACTCCTTCGGCTCGCCGACCATCCAGCACGACCTGGAGGTCTTCGACAAGCAGTGGGGCATCCCGGACACCAACGTCGAGGTGGTCAAGTGGGGCAACGTCCCCACCTGGGACCCGAAGAACCCCGACCACACCGGCTGGGCCGGCGAGACCACCCTGGACGTCGAGTACGCCCACGCGATCGCCCCCGACGCGCACATCATCCTGGTCGAGACCGGCGTCGCCGAGACCGAGGGCACCACCGGCCTGCCCGAGATGATGGACGCCGAGAAGGCCCTCATCAAGGCCGGCCGCGCCGACGTCATCTCGCAGAGCTTCGGCGCCACCGAGAACACCTTCCCGGGGTACGACAAGGGCGACTTCAAGTCGCTCACCGACCTGCGCTACGCCTTCCAGGCCGCGGCCGACCACAACGTGACGGTGCTCGCCGCCTCCGGCGACAACGGCGCCACCGACGCCCAGGAGAACGGCACCGACCTGTACCCGTACAAGGTCAACTCCTGGCCGTCCTCGGACCCGCTGGTCACCTCCATCGGCGGCACCCAGCTCACCCTGGACGACAAGGGCAACCGCACCGCGCCCGACAAGGTGTGGCACGACAAGTCCGGCGCCGGCGGCGGTGGCGTCTCGGGCATCTTCGAGCGTCCGTGGTACCAGGCCGGCGTCGCCAACGTCACCGGCAACCACCGCGGCACCCCGGACATCAGCATGAGCGCGGCCGTGGACGGCGCCGCCTGGACCTACGAGTCCTACGACCCGACCTCGGTCGGCTGGCACCTCACCGGCGGCACCAGCGAGGCCACGCCGCTGTTCTCGGGCGTCGTCGCGCTCGCCGACCAGCTCGCCGGCCACCGCCTCGGCCAGCTCAACTGGCGCCTGTACGGCATGAACCTGCTGCCGAGCAAGTGGAGCGGCATCGTGGACGTGAAGCAGGGCGACAACGGCTGGAACGGCGTCACCGGCTACAACGCGACCGAGGGCTACGACCTCGCCAGCGGCCTGGGCACCATCGACGGCGCGAAGTTCGTGCACGCGGTCGCCGGTCGGTGAACCGGCGGGTCACCGGGTGACGGGTGACAGGTAACAGATAACAGACGACAGCGGACAGATTTTGAAATCTGTCCGCTGTTCGCTGTTTTCCGTCTGCTGTTATCCGTCAGCGGTTCTCCGCCGACCGCCGGTTGTCAGCCGGTCGCGGCCAACTGGGCGAGGTAGCGCTCGGCGGCGCGGAGCTTGCGGCCGTCCGGGCCCGGGAGGTAGGCGCGCAGCTCGATGATCTCCGGAGCGATCCGAATGGCCTCCGCACGATCGGCGATCGCGCGCCAGCAGGCCTCGGCGTTGGTGGCCGCCCGCTGGGTCTCCACATGGTCCGGGCCCTGCGAACGGAGCAGGGTCAGCGCCACCTCGCGGTAGATGTCCGCGGCCTCGGCCGACCGGCCCGCGAGCCGGCAGACGTGCGCCCGGACCTGCCGGACCTGCAGCACCGGCTCGGAGACGGCACCGTGCTCGGCGATCGCCTCCAGTTCGAGGGCGAAGGCCAGGTCGGTGGCGGCGGCGTGGTCCCCGGCCTCGGCGCTACGGACGATCCGTCCGATGACCTCGCGGTAGTCCGCGCGGGGCGTAGCGGCCGCCGCTGCCTCGTCGGCTGGGGCGTCGGCAGGAACCTCACTCGGGGCGGGCGGCGCGTCGGCGGGAGCGTCCTCGGCCGGCGCCTCGTCCTGCGGCACGGCGTCGGCCGGCACCTCGTCAGAAGGTGTCCCGTCCACCGGAACGACGTCGGCGGGAGCCTGCTCGGCGGACTCCTGCTCGGCGGGAGCCTCGTCCGTCGGCACGGACTCCACCGGGACGGCGTCCCTGGGCTCCGCCGCGGCCTCGGGAGCCTCCTCGACGACCTCCCCGGCAGCGCCCTCGGCTGCCTCCTCGCTCGTCTCCTCCGCTGCCTCCTCGGCCACCGGCTCGACCACGGTCCCGACCGCCTCCGCCGCGGCTTCGGCGGCCACCGCGGCTTCCTCCTGCGGGAGTTCGGGCTCGGCGACGGCACCGTCCACCGGCTCCGGCCGGGACTTGAGGAGCGTGACGCCCGCCGGGGACGCGCCGTCCTCGGGCACGGTGTCGGCCGGGGCGGGCTTGCGCAGGGTCACGCCCGGTGCCTCGACGCTCCCGCCCGCCTTCTGCAGGCTGACCGGGCGGGCCGGCCGTGGCGGGGTGGGCGGTACGCCCGGCTTGACCAGGCTGACCGGACCGCCCGCGGCCACCGGAGACCCGGCGAACGCAGCGGACCCGACCGCCCCCGCCGACCCCGCCGACGACGCGGGCGCCCCGGCCGGGGCCGCTACCGGCCACTCGGGAGCGGCGTCCCGGGGCTCCGCCGGACGCGGCAGCGGCGCCACCGGGGGCGGCGGCGCGTCGGAGGGCGCCGTACCGGCGGTCGGCAGCGGCGCCACCTCGGCCGGCAGGCCCTCGCCGCGACGGGCGGTGTTGCGGAAGAACGGCCGGTCCGGGGCGTGCGTGGCCAGGATGACCACGTCCGGCCGCAGCACCGAGTACACCTGCTGACGCAGCTGCTCCGGCGCGAGCACCTCGCCCGCACCGGGCCGCCCGCCGTGCAGCGCCTCGATCAGGGCGCGGGTGAAGGTGCCGATCTGTTCCGGGTCCGGGCTGACCACCGCCCAGAGCGGGATCCCCTCGCTGAGCGGCGAGACGGTGCCCTGGAGGTACGGCCAGGCGTTCTGGTCGGCACTCAGGTCGGCGATGACGAGGGTCTGCCACTCGGCCGGACGGTGGCTCAGCTCGGCGGCGACGGCCTGCCAGGGGAGGCCGTCCTGCTTGGCATCGCGCAGGGTCAGCTGGAGCTGCCCGCCGCGCTTGTCGGCGACGACGTGGCCGCCCAGGTGGATCAGCAGCGGTCCGGGGTGCCGGGAGGCCGCGCGCAGGTGGGCGAGGACGGTGTGCGGGTCCCCGGCGCCGGGGAGGTGGACGGCGTCCACCGCGTCCGCGGCGAGCAGCACCTGCGGCGAGACGGCGGCGAGCATCGCCGAGAGTACGGGTGCCTGGGTCGGTCCGCCGCGGCCCCAGGTGCGGCGGCCGGACGTTCCGTACCCGCCCTCGATGACCAGGATCCGTCCGCGCGGCGCGGCTCCGAGCCCGCCCGCGCCGACGGCGGCGCTCGGCGCCGCGCTCTGGACCGGGAACGGCGGCGGGGTCGCCGTGGACGCGGCCCCGGCGGCGGGCAGCCCGGTGAGGGTCCATCCGGTGGGCGGGACGGGCGGTGCGGGCGGCGGCGCGACCGGTGGTGCGGCCGGGGGCGCCGGCGGCGGCTCGTACAGCGCGGCGGGGCCCGGCGGGTGCTCCTCGGCCGGGAGGCGCGGGGGCGGCGGTACGGCGTCCCAGGGACCCGAGCCCCCGGCCGGGTCGGGACCTCCGGAAACCGCTGTCGTCTCCGCCATCTCCTGGTCACCGCCCCGCCCCGCCGCTCCCGCGGCGTCTGATGCCCTCGCCTGCGTGGTGCCTGCCACCACACTCCGTGCGCGCCACCCTACGAGATCCCGGCTCGCCCGTTCCAGGCCGGGTGGCCGATCGGCGCGCCACACCGCCCGCGCCGCCCGCTAAGGTGCCGTCATGATCGATACCGATCGCCCGTTGCTCTTCCTCGACGTGGACGGTCCGCTGATCCCCTTCGGGGGCCCGCCGCCGGGCGGCTACCCCGTCCACCGCAGCCCGCACGTCCCGGCCGGTACGACACCGGGCGGGAACCCGCTGATCGCCCGCGTGGACCCGGAGTTGGGCCCTCGGCTGCTCCGCCTGCCGGCCGAGCCGGTGTGGGCCACCACCTGGCTGGAGGACGCCAACGAGTGCCTCGCGCCCTGGCTCGGCCTGCCCCGACTGCCCGTCGTGGACTGGCCGGTGGACGACTCCGACGACGCGGAGGACGCGGACACCGCGGACGCCACGCACCCGCCGCAGGGCCTGCACTGGAAGACCCGCACGCTGCTCGCCTGGGCGGGCGGGCGGCCGTTCGCCTGGGTGGACGACGAGATCACCGGGGCCGACCGCCGCTGGGTCGCCGCCCACTCCCCCGCCCGCGCCCTGCTCCACCGGGTCGATCCCCGACGCGGGCTCACCGACGCGGACTTCGCCGCGCTGGACGCCTGGCTGCGGACGGCCTGACTACACTGCCCCGCCATGGAACCCGTCGCCGGAACACCGTCCCGCTGGCATCTGTCCCTGCACGGCGGGGCGTTGGTCGAGCTGTGGGCGGACGGGTACGGCGTCGAGGGCGGAACGTACGTGTTCAGCTCGCTCGTCCGGGCGACGGCGGAGGAGCAGGAGCAGGTCGAGGTGGTCGCGCGGACCCCGGCGGACGACCGGCGGGTCCTGGTGGCCGTGGCACGGGTTCCGGAGGCCGTCGTCCAGGACGTCCACTCGGCCGCCGAACCGGCGCGCGACGGCGCCTGTGCCTGCCGGCCCTTCTCCTGGGAGGAGTGACCGCTCCCGGAAACCCGTCCGGCCACCCCTGGAACAGGAGTGGCCGGGCGGGCGGTCGCGGCGTCAGGAGCCCGCGAGCAGGTCCCGCAGCAGGGCGACGGTGTCGGCGTCCAGATCCCGGCCGGTCCGGCGGCTGAGGGCGTCCAACCGATTGACGGCGCGCAGGAGTTGGTCCCGGGCGCCGGCCGAGGCGTAGGCGTAGAAGAGGTCCCGGTGCAGCAGTTCGACGTCCGGGGCGACGGCGAGGCCGCGGAAGACGGCGGCCTCGGCGCTGCGGTGGTCGCCGTACTGCAGGCGGCGGGCGGCCAGTTCGTGGGCCGTGTCGACGATCGCCGCGATCATGTCCTGCCGCTCGGCCTCGGCCCAGCCGTACGAGGCCGGCGGGGCCTCGGCGAACGGCGCGCCGCGGACCAGGGCCAGGGCGTGGGCGAGGGCCGCGTCGGCGGTGGCGCTGGTGCTGCGCATGCCGCGCCGGTAGAGGCCGCGGAACTCGTCCCAGTCGCAGGTGACCGCCGGGGCGAAGGAGTAGCCCTCGGTGCCCTCGGTGGGCAGGAAGACCCGGCCCTCCGGCGAGGTGCCGAACCAGGCGGCCAGGTCGGCGAGTTTGGCCGGCAGCGGGCTCTCGGAGCCGGCCGCGGTGGGGTGCGGGTCGAGGTGCGCCGCGCCGGGGTGCAGGTCGTGGTCGAGCGCGTGGCGGTCGGACCCGGGGCGCAGCGCCAGGTAGACGGCCAGTTCGGTGAGCCGGGGCAGCGCGCCGGGTGCGGCGGCGCCGAGGACTCCCGCGACGTCCACCGGGCCGAGCAGCCGGATCCGGGGGGCGTTGCGGGGGGCGTGCGCCTCCGGGGAGCGGAGGATGGCGAGCAGGTCGTCGCTGTCGCTGCGGCCGGGCGTCGTCCGGGCGACCGGGGCGACGGCGGCGGGGCCGGGCTGCTCCGCACCGACGGCCTCGGCGGCTTCGACGGCCTCCGCGGTCTCCGCCGTCCCGGCCGGTCCGGTCCCGAGGGCGACGGCAGCCTCGGGAGCGGCAGCGGCAGCGGGAACGGGCTCGGTCGACGGCACAAGGCCCTCGGCCGTCTTCGACGCGGTCGGCTCCGCCACGACGGGCTGCGGCACGACCGGCTGGACGGCGAGCACGACCGTCGCCGTGGACTCCGAACCGGTGTCCCCCGGCCCGGCCGTCCCCTCGTCCTCCGCCAGGCCCGGCCGGCGCAGGTCGCGGGTGGTCTCGTCGGTCGCCGCCTGCCGTCCCTGCCCGTTGACGGCGAACCGCGCCGGGCCGGCCGAGGCAGGCGCCGGAGCCGAAGCCGGGCTGGACGCCGCGGGCGGCAGCGCGGCAGGGGTCGGAGCGGGCGCCACCGGATCGGTGCCCGCGAACGGGCTGGCGCCGGTGCCGATGACCCGGGCGAGCAGCCGGGGACCGGCGGCCGCGCCTTCCTCCGCCCCGCCTGCCGAAGCCCCGCCTGCCGAAGCCCCGCCTGCCGAAGCCCCGCCGACGGAAGTCCTGCCGGCGGAAGCCCCACCGACGGAGGCCCCGCCGGTCGAAGCCCCACCGACCGGAGCCGCAGCAGCCGGACCTCCGATGGCCGGGACCGCCACGGCGGCCGAGGCCCCGACGGCGGCCAGCACCGGTACGGCGGCGGGCAGTTCGGTGGTGTCGGTGTCGTCCTCCGGCCCGTCCAGCGTCCAGGCCGGGGCCGGGTGCTGGGTGGTGTCGTCGGCGACCCGGAGTAGCTCGGCGACCTGGTCGTACTGCCGGTCGCTGAGCCGCTGCAGCTCGACCGTGAGGTGCAGGCCCGGGATCGCGGCCTGGCCGGAGGCCGGCAGGGTCCAGCGGGCGACCGGGCCGGTGCCGCGCTCGGGGGCACGGGTGATGACGGCGACGCAGGTGCGCGGACGGGCGTCGAGCAGGCGTCCGAGCTCGGCCGGGACGTCCCCGCCGGGCTGGTGGGCGCAGAGCACGATCTCGGGCGTCCAGGACTCGTCGGCCTGGCCCCGGCTGCGGGCCTCGCGCGGGCTGGTGGCCTCGGCGGCGACCAGGGTGGCGCGGGCCTTGGCGGTGCGCGGGCCGAGGGCGGCGAGCGCGGCCTCCAGGGTGGGGTGGCGGTGCACGCGTTCGGCGGCCGGGCCGCTGATCGGCACCTCCTCGGCGAGGTCCACCAGGTGCAGGTGCAGCCGGTCGGCGAGCGGGCTGTGGGCCAGTTCGACGGCGAGGGTGCGCAGCACGTCGCGGGCGTCGTCCGGGTGGCCGGACAGGTGGAGCAGCCGGACGGCCTCCAGGTCGGCGAGGACCACCGAGCCGTCCGGCGAGGTGCCGAGGGTGACCAGCGCGGGATAGGGCGCGGCGGTCTTGCGGGCCTGGCCGGGGCTGAGCAGGTCGCCCGAGTCGGCGCTGCACCACCACACGTTGGCGGCGTGCGCGGCGCGGAACGGCGCGATCGGGGTGGCCGGTCCGGACAGGTGCAGTTCGATGGTTTGGCCCGGGGTGATCCGGGCGGCGACGATGGCGGGCAGCCGCTTGCCGCCGCGCACGGTGTTGCGGGCCAGGGTGCGCAGGGAGCGGTCCAGCAGGTCCAGTCCGGCCTGGTCCTGCCGGGCCATCAGCTCGTTCTCGAAGGCGGCGGCCTCGGCCTCGGGCATCGCGATGCGGTGCCGGGGGCGGCGGGCGCGCTGCTGGGTGCCGCGCTTGTGGGCGACGGCGCCGACCATGACGGCCGCGAGCAGGACGCCGACGGTGGAGGCCGAGAGGGCGACGGTGTAGTCGTCGCTGGGGGCCGGGTCGGCGTGCGCGGCGGGGGCGGGCGCGTGGGCCGGCGCGTGCGTGGGCGCGGGCGCCGGGGCCGACTGCGGCGCGCCCGGCGCGGGAGCGCCCGGCGCCGGAGCCTGGTCGGCGGGGGCCGGCGCGGGGGCCGGGGCCTGGTCGGCCGGAGCCTGATCAGCGGGAGCCGGTGCGGGCGCCGGTGCGGCACCCCCCGCCCCCGGAACGGTGAGCACCATCCCCGGCACCACCACGTCCGGGTCGGTCAGCTGCGTCCCGTCCGGGGCCTGCGCCCCCTTGTTCGCCTCGAACAGCTTCGGCCACTGCTCCCCGTCCCCCAGCTCCCGCTGGGCGATGGCCGACAGGCTCTCCCCGGTCTGGACGGTGACGGTCCGCTGGCCGCCGGAGCCGGCCGCACCGCCCGCGCCACCGGGCCCACCGGCCTCCGTCCCGGACTGCGGAGCGCTCTGCGGCGTCTCCTGCGGCGCGCCCTGCGCCGGGTCGCCCGAGGGGGCCGGGGCGGGCGGCGCCGGTGTCCTCGCCTCGTCCGGCTTGGCGTCCGCCGGCATCAGCAGCTCCCAGCCGGGCTGGATCGGCCGGTCGGCGTCGAAGCGGATGCCCGAATCGCCCATCACCCGGCCGTCGTTGAGCTTGGCGATCTCCACCCAGCGTTCCCCCGAGCCCAGTTGGCGCTCGGCGATGGACCACAGGCTGTCGGCCGGCCGGGCGTCCCGGACGGTGTACGTGCTCTGCTGCTCGGCGGCCGGGGTCAGGGCCGGCGCGGCCTGCGCGGCGGGCAGTGCGGCGCGCTGCACGCCCGGCGTCAACTGCGCCTGGACGACCGGGCTGTGGTTCGGCTCGGGGACGGCCGCGAAGGCCGAGCCGGCCACCGGGAGCAGGGCGAGCACCGAGCCGACCAGCCCGGCCGCGAGCCGCTGGCTCCAGCCGAAGGCCGGGATGCGGCGGGCGATCCGGCCGCGCAGCTGGGCCGGGATCTCCAGCAGGACGGAGAGCGCGAAGCAGGCCCAGGCGATCCAGCCGACCACCACCAGCGCCCAGAGGAACAGGCTTCCGTCGTCCGGACTGGTGAGCGCCTCGCCCACCCCGCCCGAGGCGACCTCGCCCATCCCGGCGACCGCGTCGGTGCCGTACAGCAGCAGCGCGGGGACGCCGAACAGCAGCGCGAGCAGGGCGACCAGCGCGCCGAGCGCGGTGATCACGGCGCGGCCGCGGCCGCGGGGTGGTCGGGGCGCCGGGGCGGCGGGCCTTCGGGCACCGCCGGCCCGATGGGACGTCCCGGCCCGGCCGTTGGGGGCCTGGCCGTTTCGGGCCTGGGCGGTACGGGCCTGGTCCTTGGCACGTGGCGCGGCCATCAGTCGGTCTCCGCTTTCTCTACTCCGTGGACGAGGGTCGCACTGCCCTTGCCCGTAACCTTCCGCTCCCCGAGGGCGCCCAGCAGGACCGGGCGGTAGTCGGCCTGCACGGTGACGGTGACGACCCTGCCGTCACCGGAGAACTCGATGCCGCCCGCCCGCAGGCCGTACAGGCCCAGGTAGGCGTCGGCGGCGTCCCGCACGTACTTCTCCTGGACCTTGAAGCCCTTGCCCTGGAGGACGGCCGCCCGGTCGAGCTGCTGGCCGCCGACCCGCGCGGCCTCCAGGGCGTAGGCGTCGGTCCGCTCGGCGACCCGCAGCCGGCCGCCGGCGTCGATCACCAGGGCGATGACGAGCACGACGTAGGCCGCGCAGATCGCCACGAAGAGGGCCACCGCGCCCCGGTCGGACCGGCGCGCCGACAGCCGTCGCCGCAGACGGCTCACCACTTCCGTCCCCTCCCCCCACTTCGCACGACGCTCTCCCCACCGGCCCCCACCGGGCGCCGCTCGGTACCGTTCCGCCATCCCCCGAGCGCTCTCCGCTTGCGTCTCCCCCGCACGGGCCGTCTCCAATCCCCTGTCTTCCCGGTGACGGCGCCGCGCGCTGTCATGTGCCCCGGTAACGGTCCACCACCGAGGTGAACTCGCCGACGAGGTGCTTCGTCACGGGTATCCCGGACGGTCCGCCGAGCAGGTCGGCCAGCTCCACGTCGCAGACCACCGTGACGGTGACGGTCGTGACCGGTCCGCCGGGCAGGTTCAGCTCCCCCTTGCCGACCCGCACGTCCCCGTCGCGGCACCACACGCCCTGCTGGCGCAGCGTCGCGAGGGCGGAGTCCCTGGCCGGCTGGTCCATCCCGTCCACGCTGCGCTGCAGGGAGGCGGTCCGGGCCCCGGCCCGCGCGGCGGCCTCCACGGTGCCGGCCGTGGTCTGCACCCGTCCGGCGGCGACGGCCAGCAGGACCAGCCCGACCACCCCCGGCACGACGATCGCCGCCTCGATCGCGATCCCGCCCCGGTCCGGCCTGCGCGGTCGCGACCGGAGCCCCGACCACCGCCGCCGTGGGCCCGGTGTCCGCAGCGCGTCCGTCACGGTGTCACCGCCGGTGGTACGAAGCGCTCGCGGGGCGCCTCGGCGAACTGGGTGATGTCGGGCGCCTTGAGCCCGGGTATCAGCAGCGGCGGGGTCAGCCGCACGGTGACCCGGATGGTCTGCGCCGTGCTGCCGTCGGTCCGCACCGTGTACCCGTGCACGCCCTGCCGGTCGAGGAAGTCGCGGGCCTGCCGCTGGGCCGCCTCGTTCTTCTCGCCGTCCGTCGCGCTGCCCTGCACCCGTCCGGCGTCCACGCCCTCGCGGGCGGCCGTGAGCGCGACCTGCCGGTCGTACCACCACAGCGCGGCCTGGACGACGAGCAGGACGAGCAGCAGGACGACCGGGAAGACGATGGCGAGGCTCACGCTCATCGACCCCCGGTCGCCCCTGCGGCGGAGAGCGGCACGCATCACGGGGTGGCGCCGCCCGCGCCGCCCGCTCCGCCCGCACCCGGCATGTTCGGGTCCTGCTCGACCTTCTTGACGACCTTATCCTTCAGCAGGTAGAGCGCGGTCGCCACGGCACCCGCGACGAAGACCAACGCGATGATGGCGAGGGCGAGTTCGATGCTGATCGCACCGCGGTCGCCGCGCGCGCGGGCGGCCCGCAGCCGGCCGAGCCGCAGGGTGAACAGCAGGAGTGCGAACTGGACCGGTAGCAGGACGGGGCGCAGCACCCGGTCTGCCAGTTGGACGAGTCGTACGGTCATCGGGTCTCTCCGGAGGGACGTGGCGGTGTGGTGTGGTGTCGACTGCTCTGGGACGGCTGTCAGTTGAGCATCTGGTGCAGCGCGGGGAAGACGATCAGGACGGTCATCAGCAGGGTCAGGGCGGCCCCGGGCGCGACCATCCGCTCGCTGTCGGCGTTCGCGCGGGCGAGGTCCTCGGCGAGCAGTTCCCCGCGCAGGCCCTTGGCCCGGGCCCGCAGGGTGTCGTACACGGCGGCGCCGTCGTTGCCGGACAGCCGCATGATGTCGGCCACGTCCTGGAGCGGGCTGAGCCCCAACTCCTCGGCCAGCGCGTCGAGTCCGGCCCACGGCGGGAGCCGGTCGGTGGCCGCGCGCTCCAGCGCGTCGCGGATCCGCCGGAACACCGCGCCCCGCCCGACCGCGGCGGCCCGGCGCAGCGCCTCGGCGGGGCCGCAGTCGGCGGCCCGCTCCATCGCGACGAGCTCCAGGTAGGCGGCGATGCCGTGCAGGTACTCGGTGCGCGCCTCCTTGGCCTCGCCGCGCACGACGGCGTCCGGGACGAACCAGAGCAGTCCGGCCAGCAGCGGCCCGGCGACCAGCGGCAGGGCGAACGGCAGGCCGACGCCCATCAGCACGGCCATCGCGCCCAGGTAGGCGGGCAGCAGCAGGCCGAGCGCGGAGAACAGCAGCTTGTGCACCATGAACCGGGCCGGGGTGCGGCCGATCAGGGCGAGCTCGCGGCGCGGGACGGAGACCCCGCGCAGGTGGACGGACCGCTCGCCGATCCGGTCGTACCAGCGGGGCCGCTCGTCCGGGTCCTGCTCGCGGTCGGCGGGGGTGGCGTGCAGCCGGTCCAGCGCCTGGCGCAGGTCCGGTGGCGCCGGCCGCAGTTCGGCGACCAGGAGGGCGAGGCCGCCGGCCGCGGCGGCGCCGGCCAGCACGGACCAGGGGGAGATCATCGGACCTCCCCGAGCTGCTCGGCCTGCTCCGGCCCGGTCGGCGCCGCGGTGGTCCGCCGCCCGCTCCTGCTGCGCCGGTCGGGCGTCAGCAGCCGGGGCACCGGCGGGTGGGAGGCCAGCGCCCGCATCCAGGCGATGATCGCCACGAACAGGGCGGCGACCACGGCGAGCACCACCTGGCCGAGGAAGGTCCCGTACGGCCGGGTGTACTCGGTGTTGAAGGAGCCGACGGTGACGACCAGCACGATGATGCCGACCAGCCAGCGGATGGTGGTCCGGTGCTTGGCCCGGTCGGCCTCGATGGCGCGGCGCTGGCGGACCTCCTCGCGCACCGAGTCGGCCATGTCGGAGAGCGTGCGGGCCAGGCCTGGGCCGCTGTCCCCGGCCCGCAGCACGAGCGCGGCGAGCACCTTGTCGGCGGTGGCGTCGGCGAGGCTGTCGGCGAAGGCGCGCAGCGCCTCCTCGGGCCGCCAGCGGGCCTGCAGCCGGGCGGCCAGCTCGCCGATCTCGTCCTCCAGGGCGGCCGGGGCGGTGCGCCGGCTGGTGACGATGGCCTGGTTGAGGCCGACCCCGAGCAGCAGCACGTCGGCGATCCGCTGGGTCCACTCGGAGAGCGCCTCCAGCCGCTCGATCCGGTGGGTGTCCGGGCGGGTGGTGTCGAACAGCCAGGGCAGGCCGAAGACGGCCAGCGGCACCAGCAGCGCGGTCAGCGGGATGCCGGTGAACAGCCAGGCCAGCGGCGCGCCGGCGAGCGCCAGCGGCAGCTGGACGCGGCGCAGCCGCACCATCCGGTGCCCGGCCGTCCCGGGCGCGCCGTACCAGAACACGTGGAGCCGGCCGGCCAGCGGGTTGACCGCCCGCTCGGCCTCGTCCTCCTCGACGGGCTCGCTGCCGCGGGCCCAGAGCGCCAGGGCGACCATGCCGCCCGCGACCGCCAGCCCGCACAGGGCGAAGAGCAGCATCACCGGGTGCCACCGCCGATCCGCAGCTGCAGCGGGGTGGCCCAACTCCCGTACCGGGAACCGAGCAGCGAGGCGTCGAAGCCGGCCCGGCGCAGGTCGTCCAGGCACTGCGGCGGGGTGTGCGGGACGGCCCGCGGCTCGCCGAGGTCCGGCCGGGGGCCGAAGACGGTGTTCAGCGCGGGCCGGCCGCTCTCCCCGAGGCCGGTGACCTCCAGGACGTGGGAGACGAAGCGGTGCCGGCGGCCGCCGACGGCGGTCTCGTCGACCATGGTGACGTGCACGATGAGGTCCAGGGCGTTGGCGGTGAGCCGGTAGGCGAGTGAGTCGGTCATGTGCGAGCCGTACTCCAGGCAGAGTTCGGCGATGCGGTCGACGACCATGTGCGGGCCGCGGGCGTGCAGGGTGCACATCGAGCCGCCCTCGCCGTTGGTCATCACCCGCAGCATCGGGACGACCTCGCCGGAGCGGACCTCCCCGACGATGATCCGCGAGAGCGTCATCCGCAGCGCGGCCGGGATGAGGTCGCCGAGGGTCAACTCCCCGGCCAGGCGCCCCTCGACGCGCTCGCCGTTGCCCTCGCGGGCCTCCATCGGGACGACCTGGCGCAGGTGGCCGAGGGTGTGCAGCCAGAGTTCGAACTCCGACTCCAGGGTGCCGATCCGCTCGTCCGGCGGGATCTCTGCGGCCATCGCGCGCAGCAGGCTGGTCTTGCCGACGCCCTGGGTGCCGGTGATCATCACGTTCTTCCGGGCCCGGATCGCGGCGGCCAGGAAGGCGGCCAAGGTGGCGTCCAGGGTGCCGAGTTCGACCATCTCGGGGAGCGTCGCGGAGGCCACCCGGTGGCGCCGGATCGCCACGTACGGGCGGGGCGTCACCTCGGTGAGCGCCTGGAGGCGCATGCCGCCCTCCAGCCGCAGCGCGAGGGTCGGGCTGGCGGTGGACAGACTGCGCTCGCCGCCGCCGTGCTGGCGGGCCAGGTCCTGGAGCAGTTCGACGAGTTCGGCGTCGCTGTCGGCCACCGGCGGTACCTGGCGCAGGGGTTGGTGCACCTTGGAGACCCAGACGTCGTCGCAGCCGTTGATCAGGATGTTCTCGATCTCCGGGTCGTCCAGGTAGGGCTGGAGCCGACCGGCCCGGAACAGCAGGTCGAAGACGGCCTCGGCGAGGGCGCGGTCCTGGTCCCGGGTGGGCGGGATGCCGTGGGTCTGGGCGTACGCGTCGGACCACCGGGCGACGGCCTCCTCGATCAGCGCCCGGCCGCGCTGGCGGCGGGTGGCGCGGTCCGGCTCGGAGCCGGAGGAGAGCGTCAACCGGGTGATCTGCTGGTGCAGTTCGGCCGCGACCTGGCGCTTGAGCTCGCGGGCGACCTGCGGGTCCACGACGGGCCGGGTGGCGGAGCCGCGCAGGTCCAGCGAGGGCAGCTGGGAGGGCACGGCGGTGGGCCCGGCGGCCGCACCGGGCGGAACGGGCTGCGGCGCGACGGGCTGCGCCGGGCCGGGCTGGGGCGCGACCGGGCCGGGCTGGTACCCGTGCGCCGGGGCGACCGGACCGGTCACCGGTGCGGGCCCGGGCACCGGCCCCGCCCAGGGCAGCGCGGCCGGATCGGCGCTGGGACGCTGGTGCAGGGGGCTACCGCGCACGGAGCACCTCCCCGGGGTCGTGCGGGTACGGCCCGTTCACGTTGTCCTGACTGTCTGTCACAAACGGCTGCTGGAGCGGGTACTGGTCGTCCGGATCGCCGTACGGGGCGGACTGGACGTGCGCCGGGAACGGCGCCGGCGCGGCCGGCTGCGGCGCCAGCCCGGCCAGCGGCGCCACCGGTCCGGTGGTGATCACCGGTGGGACGGGCTGCGGCGGGGCGTACGAGGGCTGCTCGCCCTCGGCCGTCCCGTAGCCGGAGCGGCCGGGCCCGGAGCGGCCGTGGGCCGCCGCACCGTACGGGCCCGGCGGGTACGGTCCCTGCCCATGCGGGGTCTGCGGGTACGGGCCCTGCGCCTGCGGGCCCTGCGCGTACGGGGTCTGGCCGTGCCCGCCCTGCCCGTACCCCGGCCGGCCGCCCTGAGCGTACGCCGACTGCCCGTACGGGCCCGGCGCGGGCGCGGGCATCGACGGCTGCGGCGCCATCGGCACGGGCGGGGTCGGTATCGGCGGGGCCGGGGCCTGGGCCGCCGGCATCGGAGCGGCCGGGACCGGCGGCGTCGGCACCGCCGCCGCGACCGGGCCCGCCACCGGGCCGCCCGCCGTCAGCTGGGCGGGCGCCGCGCCCGGCGCGAGCCGCTGGCGCCGGCGGCGGACCAGCAG